>JBJEPA010000162.1:0-6312 GCA_051880995.1 Ruminococcus sp. | reverse complement strand
CGGGCAAAATTCCTACTGTATTTACAACAAAACAGGAGCCTACTATGTCATTGCCACCTTACCTATAAAAGAGGCAATAATCTCCCAAAACCTTACAATATATACTTTTGTCCTTATGGAAGTAATCATCTTCTCTGTTTTACTATTCCTTATTTACTACACCATAAAGAAGGTTATTGTTGATAACATACTAAGGATTAATACTTCCCTTGGCAAAATCACAGGGGGTGACTTAAACGAAAAGGTAGATGCCCACAGTGCAGAGGAATTTTCTTCTCTTTCACAGGACATAAACAAAACCGTTGACACCCTTAAGGTATATATCGCACAGGCAGAGGCACGAATTGACAAGGAGTTGGAATTTGCAAGACAGATTCAGCACTCCGCTTTGCCGTCAGTTTTCCCACCGTACCCCAACAGGCAGGACTTTGAAATTTTTGCCTCAATGCACACCGCCAAAGAGGTTGGAGGAGATTTTTACGACTTTTACCTACTGGGTGAAAACCGCCTTGCAATCCTAATTGCAGATGTTTCCGGCAAGGGAATACCGGCGGCTATGTTTATGATGACCGCCAAAACACAGATTAAAGGACTGGTGGAAAGCGGTCTTGAAGTTAGCGAAGTGCTAAGGCAAGCAAACAACAGGCTTTGCGAAAATAACAAAGCGGGGATGTTCCTCACCTGTTGGCTTGGTATTCTTGACCTGGAAACAGGGCTTTTAAAATATGCAAATGCAGGTCACAATCCCCCTGTGGTACGCCATGGTGACGGAAAATATCAGTACCTTATTTCAAAGCCAAACTTCATCCTTGCAGGTATGGAGGATATCCCCTACCGCTGCTTTGAATTACAGCTTAATCCCCACGACCGTATTTTCCTTTACACAGACGGAGTGACAGAGGCTACAAACAGAAAAAATCAGCTTTTTGGTGCAGACAGACTTCTTGACAGCCTGAACCTCCACAAGGATTTATCTGCGGAAAAGCTTTGTAAGGCAATCAAAAATGATGTTGACATTTTTCAGGGTGATAACCCTCAGTTTGACGACATCACAATGCTTGCCCTAAAGATAAACTATCTTAAAAATGAGGACAGTATTACACTAAAACCAAACAGAGATTCCCTTGATACTGTTTATCAATTTGTAAATAACAGGTTAAGTGAGCTTGGAATCAATAAAAAGACTGACAGCAAGGCAAAAATTGTTGTGGATGAAATTTACTCAAACATAGTAAATTACAGCAAAGGAACCCTCTCAAAAATCAGCCTTAATAAAGACGAGAATACACTCACTCTGAAATTTCAGGACAACGGAATACCATATAACCCCCTTAACACAAAGTCCCCTGATGTGACACTTTCAGCCGAGGACAGACAAATAGGCGGGATGGGTATTTACCTTGTGAAGAACACCGCAAAAGAAGTGACCTATTCTCAACTTGATGGAATGAACACACTCACAATAAAAATAGATTTTGACTAACTTTCCCCTTATAGACGAGAGAACCACCCTGTAGGCACTACACCACAGGGTGGTTTTCAATTTTCTAAAGAACTAACATAATGAGATAAAAATCTCCAACTATCAAGGTGTTTGATTACTTATAAATTCTCACAAAGCTTTCGTAAGTCAGGCACATACTGAACTGTTATATCCCCCTCACCAACGACATTTGTGACACCGTCAAATGATAGATTTTCTTCCCTTGAGAGTGGCACTACAAAATCGTCAGATACAGTATCCCCATACTCCATCTGTACGGTAAAGGTAAAAATATCCCCTGTGGTAAATGCACCGTTGTTGTAGTCAAAGCCAATTCTCATAGTGAAAAACTCTGCACCCTCAACATCTTCGATTTTGTACTCAGTGTTTGTCTTATAATTTTTTTCAAAGATTGATAACCCATCAGCGTCAAAATATGTAATATAACAGCCTGACCTTGTTAGCTTGTCACAGTTAATTCTAAAGCTTAAATTCTTGTTATATTTAAGTTTCTCCCCCAAGTAGGATGCATAAGAATTGCCAACTCCAATATTCACACCAAAGAAGAATGTGCTGTTTTCATTGCCGGTATATTCAACTGTATATGTACCGCTGTCATATGTCACATTACAGCGAGTTTTTTGAATACTGTTAACTGTTATATCCTCAAACATATTCTGATTTTTCACTGTTACACCGCTGTCTGATATGATTTTCAGCACACCGTTTTGGGCGGTATTTGTAAGATTCACAACTCCTTTGGCCGTTGATGTTTTGACAAGGGACGGTAACAGCATAGACAAGTCAAATGTGTTTTTGTCCGCTACTGATTTGTCTGCTTTGCCACTTAGCAAAGTATCTGTTTCCGGTGTGTTGTAGTAGTATTTTTCAAGATATGCAATACTGGGATATTTTATATGTTTCGGTCCGTTTCCGCCCGGGTCCTCTTTGTTTGAGAGGCTCTCCGTTTCGTCAAGTAGTTCGTCTATCTTCTGACTGCTGTAAGTAGTTTTTTCTGATGGTGTGTTATCATTAAACAACTTTGTTGAATATAAAGCAAGGATAGTACCTTCCTTTTGAACATTCGTTAAAGCTGTGGGCATAGATGTCATATCTGCACCACGGAGAGCCACGGTGTCAATCTTGCCCTTTAGCAGGGTTTCAATCTTTTCGCTGTTGTAGGTCTTGTTTTCCGACGGTGCGTCGCTTAGAATTAACCCCTGCAAATCCTCTGTTTTAAGGTATTTTGACAAATCGTCAGCAACCTTCACCCAGCTTGACCAACCTGCTTGGTTGCTGAAAATTCTCTTGTAGGTGTAGTTATTTTCCATTACGAAGAACTGCACAATTGTTTCTTCGTCAACGCAGTAGTTAAGGCTAATCACAGTACCGCTCACCACGCCCGAAGCAGGGGCATTTTCTGCATTACATTGGGAAAGACTCACGCCTATTGTATCTGTGATTTCACCGCTGTTAAGGTCAACCTCTTCACCGCTGTACTCCTTAAAACGGTTGTAGGATATAGTTGCCTTTGTCATAAGCTCATCCAGATTTTCCACCTTGGAAAGCTCACCCACAAGTAGGATAACCCTTTGTAGCTTTGCAAGGTCTGTGTTCTCTGCTATAGCTGTACTTCCGTTTAGCACCGACTCCTCTACATCAACTGAAAAGATCTGAGAGGTTATTATCTGCTCACCCTCACTAAGGGAAATTTCGATTTTTAACATTCCCGGTGTGCTGAGCATTGTTTCTGTCAGTTCCACAACAATTTTGTTGTCATCTGTGTCCAAAACACACTTATTCACCCCCTTCACCATACCGTAAAGGCTTGCCTTTGCTGTTGCAGTAAAGGTTTCTGATAGCGGGATAACTTCCCCATTCTCCGTAAGTGTTACATCAATAAATCTTGTTCCTGAGTCACCCTGATGTGCGTTTATTACAACTGTGCTTTTGTTGTTCACATCAAGGGTAATTTTTTGGTGTAATAAATTCATATTTTCTCCTTTCAAACTTTCTGTTTAAGTTTTTGTTTGTTAAAGTTTACTCCTCCTCCACCGCTGTATTTGCTGAAGATTTCATCAACCTCCATTTCGTCAAACATAGAGTAGTTTTCGCAAAAATCAATGTCGTAGGATGTTCCACCCTCATAGTTCCCATATGACCTCCCCTTATTTTGAAATGAATACTTACTGTCATAATCCTTTTCGGTATTCTGCCACCTGTCAGCCAAGGCTGTCCAATCTTCTATTGGCTTGCCCTTATACTTCCAGCCAAATACTTGATAGTGATGAAAGAACTTATTTACATCAAAGGTGTAATTTTTTTCCTTACAATATTTTTCAACATCATCCATTGTTGGAGTACAACTGTTACTACTCTGTATTGATTTATTCTGTCTTGTATTATCTGTCTTGTATTGGTACCCATTTTCGGGTACCCCCCCTACCTGAATTTGGGTACCCCCCTCCCCATTTTCGGGTACCCTATGCTCATTTTTTTCCTTCCGGGGTGCCTGTTTTTGGGTAGGGGGTGCCTGTTTTTGGGTACCCCCTATTTTGGGTAATTTTTTACCCTGCTTAAAAACCCATTGTTCGTAGTTTTTGTTAATACCGAACATCTTTGCTGATGCCTTTGAACCTATTGAAAAAAGGACTTTATATTCCACCAGAGAATTAAGACTGTTTCTTACCGTTTTAATGGAAATACCTGTTCCCTTGGAAATATAACTTGCTGTTAACGTCCTTGTATTTCTGTTGTAGCCGTAGGTGTTGTACAGGACAAAGTGAACTACCCTTAGTTCAGAACCGCTTAAATCTGCCATATACAACGCCTTATAAAGCTCGTTTGCTATCCTTGTGTAGCCCTCCTCAAGAATTGGATTAGCCAATAATTTTACCTCTGTTGAAGGCTTGTACTTGTGTGATAGGTACGAATTTAAATAGCACCTTACTCTGTCATTCCGAGCTACCACTCTGTCATTCCGAGCTTGTCGAGGAATCCCCTTCCTATACCACCAACTATATTGGAGAAATTATACTTTTCCATAACCTGATAGTGTAGATAAATGCACTACTGTATTCTTTAAGATGCCTCGGTCACTTCGTTTCCTCGGAATGACAGGAGTGGAGAGTGTTCCTTTGAATGACAGGTGAGGACCGGGAATAACACACAAAACCTATTCAGAGGTGCCTCCTTTCATAAATCAGTAACTTAAAAAGTTACCCAACAAGTAAAAAAAATAGGCATACGCCTATCTCTTCAAAAATATCAAATTTTTTTACACCGTCAAAACACCCAACGATGTATTATTATCGCAGTAACTTATTAAGCTACTTATAATTGTACAAAAATTATAGTAACTTGTCAAGTTATTTTAAACCTATATTTTACAGTAAAATCACTTGACAGGTTACTCCTCTCTTGCTACAATTAATATAGTAAAGATTGAAAGAGTGATAGCAGTGACAGTTGGCGAAAGGATTAAGGAAACAAGGGAAAAGCAGAATATCACCCAGACGCAACTGGCAAATGCTTGTAAGGTCAGCAAGCAGACCCTTTATAAATACGAGAACAACATTATAACAAACATTCCCTCTAACAAGGTGGAAAGTATTGCAAAGTACCTGTCAGTTTCTCCATCCTACCTTATGGGTTGGGAAGATTCCCCTGTTAAGGATGAACTTAAGGACATAAGATATGCGGCGTACCAAGAGCTGGAGGGTGAATCCGAGGAGCTTATACGGGATGTTATGGACTTTATAAGGTACAAAAAATCAAAGAAAGAATGATGTGGATGACATTAGAGGAGCTATACTTACAATGCGACAAAAATGGCATTGATGTGTACTACTTTCCCCTAAGGCGGAGCAGTGTAAAGGGCATAGCCCTCCCCGACGGGACAATCGCCATTGACTGCGAAAAAATCAGCTCAAAGACAGAGGAAAAGGAAGTCCTCGCCCACGAGCTTGCACACATAGAAACTAACAGCTTTTACAATGTGTATTCTGACTGCGACATAAAGTCAAAACAGGAGCGAAAAGCAGAAACCCACGCTATCAGAAAGCTGATACCCCAAAATGAACTTGCAAGAGCAATAAAGAAGGGAACAACTGAGCTTTGGGAATTGGCAGAGGAATTTGAGGTATCCTGCCCCCTGATGAAAAAAGCAGTGGAATACTACAACACCCAACCCTCATTCTGTGAACTGTTGCAGTAAAATACAAAACGCCCACAGGTATAGCATTCTATAACTTGTGGGCAATTATTTGTATTAAAATAGCTCCTCTTCTACATAATCCACTTTCCAATTATTATTAATTTTCTTTAAGTGAATAATTTGTTCAATGGGTTCATACCATACTCCCATACCTGTGACAATTTCATCATTCTTATCATAGGCAGAATACGCATAATTATAGTAGGCTGTTGCTTTGTTGCCGTCTATCACAATTTTTGATAGTCCGGCATCATTTTCTTCTTTTACTATTTCTTCATCATCAGCACGATAATTCAGACGCTTATAGTAGTATTTTGATATAAACCCCTTAAAGTCATCACTCATATCCTCGCCGTATGTATCGTAAACAGCCTGACATAGTTTGGTGATTTTTGTTTTCAATTCGCCTTTGTCGGGTTGACCGCTGAAATTATCATAGATAAAATATCCTGAAACTGATATAGCACAAACTAAAACAATTGAAATAATTACAATAAATTTTTTACTTACCTTTTTCACAAAAATCACCAACCTTTTAAATCTTTACTTTCTCTTACCATAATTTTATCATAAGCTGAAAGGAATCGGCAATAAATTTATAAAATTTTTTCTT
>JBJEPA010000161.1:0-6394 GCA_051880995.1 Ruminococcus sp. | reverse complement strand
TAATAAAAATTGAGTGAGAAAAAGGATATTTACTGGTACTGTTGCGGCAAGTCTGTTAATTGTTTTCGGCATTACAATGCTTTTATCAGTGTTTCCGGGAGATAAAACAGATTATAGCTTTAGTATTTCAGTAGGTGCTAAAAGCATACCCCGAAATTTTGACGAGGTATATGCTGTGGAGGTCTCCGGAAGTATGTACTACAACAGTGAGATAAAAGCCTGTGTTGATATAAAGGATTTAAATATCCATACATATGGGGAAAACATTGAAGAAGTAACCTACAAAATGGAGGACGGGTGTTATTTTGCCATTGCTGATGATGTTAAGGTTTCGGATAAGGTTAAGGAAGATGAATTTGATAAAAAATACTTTTCTTCGGAGAATAATGTCTATTCTTCCTATACGGTGGACTATAACAATCAGTTTAAATTTATTGAAAACGATAATGTTGACGGAGGTCAGTCACCCGTTTGTCTTTGTATAACAACAGAGGGTCTAAATAATAAAAAACTTCAGGATGCAATAGATAAAATAAAAACTCTGGTTGACGATTATAACAGCTTAAGCATTTCTGATAAAAAGAAGAATAAGGATAGGTTTCACACTTCTTTGGTTGTTGCTAATCAGGAGGTTAGCAACAATATGCCAAAGTATGTAAAGGGTTATGCAACCGTAAGATTTACAGACGGAACAACACAGACAAAAGAGTTTAAAGTGAAACTTGAGGGATGATATGAAAAGATTTCTAATAATCGGCATATGTGTGATATTGCTTTCAGGCTGTTCCACAGGGAATAATTCCGAGAAAAATTCAGATTTGCCGGACTACCAGTATATGTATTCAGAAGGCAGAGTGCCTATGCAGAAAACAGAGGGCGGATATTATGTAATGCAAAATGATTTTATCTATTATGTAGATGGTAAAAGTATGAAAGCTGTTCCTCTGTGCAACAAAAGTAACTGTACCCATACTGTTGATGAAAACTGCAATGCTTACTTTATGTCAACTGATAACACCCATAAGGTTCAAGTATATAAGGATTACATATATATTCATAATAAAGAACTTGAAACTGACAAGGACGGAGTGGAAAGGCTTGTTTCGACCCTTTATCTAATGTCCCTTGACGGTTCTTCAAAGAAGAAAATCTATACGTTTCCAAAGCTGATAAATAACTTTTATATAATTGATGATTATATATATTATGATGTTTTAGGGGAGGATGAAGAAGGCTCTTTAGAAAGCAATTTAAACAACAGTATTTATAAGGTTGAGCTTGGCAGTTATGATGAACCTGTGATGGTGGTTGATTATTCTGATTACAAGGGGCACTATCAGTATGGTTGCTCAGTTAAGAATATTTTTAAAAATAAGCTGTATGTGTATGAGTTCTATTATACTGTCAAAGATTTTATGAATAATAAAGGGGAAAATGTTTACCAAAGTAGTTTTGCGGTTATTGATTTAGAAACAGGCAAAAGGGTAGCCTGTAAGCCCCTTGATAGTGGTGAGAAACAGCATTACTATGTGGGGATTTGTAACGGAAGTCTTTTTTACAGTGTTATTTCTGAAAAAGAGAATACTGAAACCTTCTATCTTTCAGACCTTGATTTTAAAAACAGCAAAAAACTTTTTAGCTATAAAATGAGCAATAAACACACTGTAAAATATAATGTTATCTGTGATGATAGTTATTTTTATGTGGATAATACAGTTGACGAAGGTCAAAAGAAAAAATGGATTGAAGTATATAATACCAATGGTAAGAGAATATCTAAGGTGTTCTATCCTGACACAGATATATCAGTACATATTTACTCTCAGGGTGACGATAGATATTTTTGGTTTACTGATGAAAGCAGCACATATGTTATTGAGAAATATATGCTACTTGAAAACGGCTCAACATTACAATTTGAAAAAATTATTTAAAGGAGTGTAAAAAATCAGCCCTTTCAGTTGTGTTATTAGTGAAGGGAGAAAAGTATGGAAAATAAAAACGGTACCGAATTTAATTTTGAAAAAGTAATTGATGAATTTTCCAATATGGTTTACAGGGTTGCGTATAACTACCTCAGCAACAAAAGCGAAAGCGAGGATATTATGCAGGAGGTATTCCTTTCACTACTCAAAAAAGGCACAGATAATATGGATTATGAACACCTGAAGGCGTGGCTTATCAGGGTGACAATCAATAAGTGCAAAAATATAAATAAAAGCAGTTGGAACAGCAAAACAGTTCCCCTTGAAGAGGCAGAGAATATATTGACGCAGGAGGAATTATCCCTCAGAGATGAGCTTTTTGCCTTGGAGAAAACTGACAGGAGCATTGTATATCTGTACTATTATGAGCAGTTGACTATAAAGGAAATTTCAAAAATTCTACATATGAAATCCTCATCAGTCGGCACAAGGTTAAGCCGTGCCAGAAAGAAACTGAAATTCATAATTGAACAGGAGGAAATACAGTGACTCGCAAAGAAGTTTACACTAATTTAATGGACAAAACTACCCCGTCACAGGGTAGTATAGATAGGCTTAAAACGCTTTCAAAATCACCCATAAAAACACCTATAAGACTGAAAAGGGTTTTACCACTTGTGGCTGTGATTTTGGTTTTATCAGTTATATTAACAATTACCGCAACAGCAAAATACAGCTTTTCGTCAATTTTTGGCAGAATGTTTAGTGGTGAAGGGGAAACTGAAGTTGTAGTACCAAATAATACGGAAATATATTCCGGAAGTGATGTGCTGGATTTTAAGTGCTTAGGTATCACCGGTGGTACAGATTACGACTGCTGTATGGCTTATGAGATTACAAGAAAGGACAATAAGCCCTTGGTAACCTCGATAAATAATAATGAGCCACAGCTTGACAATGTATCAATTCATCTGTCGGACAATAGTATTGATGTGTCCTACAGTATGTCGGAGTATCTTTACTTTAAGGACAGCAAAACCATTATTTTTTACGAGAGCCTTTATAGACTTGGCAAGGAGCTGAATGGTGCAGAGTACTTTGGTATTTATAACGGTCTGAAATTTAAGGGTATTAAGGAATACAAGGATATTTATCTAACAGATAAAAATGAGCTGTCAAAGCTAAAGGATAAGTACAGCCTTGCCCCTGATGAAAGTTTAGTTACCGTTTATGACGAAAAAACTCACCTCTATCAACTTGCGGTAGAGGGTGACTTTATCTGTAATAATGATATGTGGGCAGAGTTTACCCTTGACTACAAGCCAAGTTATGCACAGGGCGAAATAAAAAGTGACAGAATGAACATAGAAAGTGCCACAGCCACAGAATTTGGCATTACTATTGTAGGGAATGGTACAGATGAAGAATATGAAGATAACCTTTTGTCAAAGGGAATTGCAACCCTAAAAGACGGAACAAAAATTTCTTTGCAGGAAAATACAAGTTCCTTTGTGGGTGATTATAAGGGTGGCAAAGGTCAATTTGTCATAAATCTTTATTATAAAGTCAAAAACCAAGATAAAATGCAAATAATTGACTACAGAGAGATTAAGTCAGTAACCCTTGACGGTGTTTCAATCAGTTTTTAGGGTGATACTATGAAAAAATATCGTTCTATCACCTTATTCCACTTCTTTATTTGTAATTTTACCTTTAATGTTTTTGATATGCGGTTGTAGGGATAATTCGAAGAAAATTGATTATTCCGATAAATATGTTTTTGGTCAGGACAGTCAGGAAAATTGTATTGCTCTGCAAGGCTGTGCTGTTATAGCTGAAAGCAGTAAAAGCTATTATTATCTTTGTGAAGATAACAAATTTATATATGTGGTTGACAAAACAAGGAAAAAGTGTATGCCTCTTTGCAACAAAACAAACTGTTTGCACGACAAAGAGGCTACACCGGAAGAATGTAATGCTTTTTTGGGAGTTGCTGCCGATAATATTGTTTTTTATGACGATTATCTTTACTACTCTTCATCAAAGGAGTACACAGACAAAGACGGAGTACTGCATACAGTCAATGAGATTAACAGGGTTACCCTTGACGGCTCGTCAAAAACCAATGTGTTTTCCACCGAGAAATACACCGTTTGGAGTTTTAAAATACATAGGGGTTTTATCTATGCAGATATGACACTAATCAGTTCAGAGGGACGCTCAGAGGGCAAAAACTCTTCACTATATAAAATTTCAATAGAAGATACCTCAAAGATTACCGAATTTCTGCCCTATAAGGAATACAGCAAAATAAAGGGATTTCTTGTTCTTGATACCCGTTTTTACGGTAACAATCTTATATTGCTGTTTAACAAGCTGAACAGTAATAATGAGGAAGAGAGAATACTGGTAAATTACGATTTACAGACAGACAAGTGGATAAATCTGAGTGGAAAATTAAAAGTAAATGTGACTTCATTTTTTACTGTTTGCAAAGATAATATCTATTACGGAGCAAAAAACAAGGTATATAAATGTGATTTTCAGGGCGACAGTCAGGGCTGTATAATTGACGGCGCAGATAGTGCATTTTCAGAATTTAAGGATTACACATATTTTAATCCCCTTACAAATGACGGGGAGAATGTCATTATCAATGTTGCCAATGATGACGGAATTTCCGAGGATGTTGTCTTTTATAATTGCGACAATGATAAAACAGAGATACATAAATTTAAAGGTGCAAATCAAGCAGACACAGGCGGAGATAAAAAATCGTTAATCTATAAAGCTGATAACAGCTTGTATTTCTATGATAAAAAAGCAAAGAAAACCTATACTATTTATGATTTTGCTTGGTAGAGAAAATTTCGCTGATTTAATAAGAGTTAGTAAAACTCTTGTTTATCAGCGGTTCTATTTTTATACAAAAAGAAGGTCTGTATGAAACTTACATATTATGAACTGCAAAAGGTAATAGGAAAAAGAACATTTCTCATAGTTCTTGCAATTTGCTTTGTTATCAACATTTTTCTCCTTTACTACACACAAAGCTCTGATGAAGAAAATTTGAAACTTCAATATAAAGACAAGTATGTTGAAATGATAAATCAATATAAAAATTTACCCACAGATAAGGCGGTAGAAAAGGTAAAATCAGAACAACTTGCCTATGATATTTATGCCGAAATGAACAGCATAGCATATGCAACTGAGGAAGAAGAAATAAATACCATAACCGAAATATTACAACAGTACAAAAAGGATAACCCAAAAGCATATAAAAAAGCGGAAAATATTGTAAAACAGGGAGAAAACCTATGGGAGGTTCAGTTTCTCTATGATGTTTCAAGTCAGCTTGATTACATAAAATCCTATCCTGATTTTATCGGTCAAATGGGACAAAGGGCAGATTTGCAGTCAAGCGTGTCAGTCTTTGGTGATGAAAATTCCTTTTCCTACAATAATCTTTACAAAACCGCAGAGGACTACCGGCATCTCAAAAATATAGATTTGTCAATAGGCAACAGCAACGCCCTTAAGGCCACAACGGACTATACATTAACAGACTTTTTTGTTATTGCAGTTGTGTTTCTTGTTTGCATTTTTCTCTTTGGATATGAAAGGGATAGGGGACTTTATAACCTTGTGAAATCCTCAAAATACGGCAGACTAAGGACAATTATTTCAAAGCTGTTGGTGCTTTTTGGGGTGTCAATAGCGGTCAGCCTGATTTTTACATTAGGCAATTATACAGCAAACACCCTGCTCTACGGTGCTGATGATTTAAACAGAAGTATTCAGTCTGTTCCTGAATTTCGCAACTGTCCTTTTGGTTTAAGTGTATGGCAGTATCTTATACTATTTGCATTGATGAAAATCACAGGAACAGTAGCAGTAGCCTCAATATTTGCAATGATTTTCACCATCTTTTCAAGCCCTGCCCTTATGTATATTGCATCTGTGGGTGTGGTAATAGGTGAGTATCTTTTATATGCATTTATTCCATCTGCATCATCCTTTAATTATCCCAAGTATATCAACATTTTCTATGTTTTAAGCAACAGCTTTGCCGGTGAATATATTAATCTCAATATTTTTTCCAAGGCTGTCACAGCTTTCCCTTTGGTGCTGACTATTTTCGGGTTTGTTTTAGTTGTGTGCTGTGTAATTTCCTGTTTGATTTTCAGCAGAAAGAATCAGAGTCGTAAAACCTCTGCAATTTCAGTATGTTTTGCAAAAATCAAAATGAGATTTTTCAAAATCAGGGGAAGTGTAAGTGTTTCCCTTGGCGAGATTTTCAAATTCCTTGTACAAAATAAGATGGCTGTTCTCCTTATTCTCCTTGTGGGTTACGGTGTGGTAAATTCCATAGGCACAGTTTCGTACAGCTACCTTGATATATCCGACAGCGACTACAAGTCATATATGGAACGGCTGGAGGGAGATATAACCCCGGATAAGGTGGA
>JBJEPA010000160.1:0-23596 GCA_051880995.1 Ruminococcus sp. | reverse complement strand
AATACCGACCTCCAAAAGTTGGATTTTTAGGTCTAACTTTTGGGGGTCGGGTCAGTCACTGTCGTTTGCTCGGATTTTTTAATACTGATTTCATTTCAGCAAAAATAGATAATTAAACCTTGAAAATTGCAAAGGAACTTGCAAAAGCAGTTACAGTCTTATCCTCAACCTGTGTTTTGCCTATCTGATAGATAGTTTCCTTAACATCAAAGTCAAAAGGTACAGTCACATCATCACTTGAAGGATTTACTACTACTACAAATTCCCCCCTTTTATATATAAAGGGGTACTTGTCCTTTTCGGCATAAACAACCTTAAAGTCGCCGTCATTACCTAAATCCTTATTGCTGTGACGGAGAGCTATAACATCCTTTACCACCTTGTAGATAGACTCAGGGTCATCCTTTTGGTTTTCAACAGTTGGTGCATCTGCATTTGTATCAACAGGCAAGTAGCACTCATCAGCATCTGAAAAACCAAGGTTTTTATCGCTGTTCCACTGCATTGGTGTTCTTGAGCCTGTTCTGGAGAATCCACCCTCTTTCGACACCAAGCCCTCCTGATATCTCATTCCGATTTCATCACCGTAATACAGGAAAGGAACGCCCGGAAGTGTAAAGATTGTTGCAAATGCAAGACGGATTGTTTCCTTGTCTGCATAGTGAGTCATACGGGGCATATCGTGGTTGTTTGTCATAAAGCTGATATATCCGTTGTTCTTTGTCTTTTCGTAGTTTGGAACATACTCATCCAAAGCAGAAGTGATGTCGCCCTTTCCGTTTTTGTGGAAGAAAGCACGGTTTTCTCCGTCCTTTTCATATCTGAACAATCTGGAATATCCGTTTCCGTAATGGTCAAGGTAAAAGTCCATATGGAAACCACCGTCGTTTATTGCCTTTTCAGGATTGCACCACTCAGCAACCATAGCAGCCTGTGGATACTCCTTGTCAAGCATTTCACGAACACCACACCAGATTTTAGCAGTGGCTATCTTTTCATCATCATTCTTAACAAGGGAATCAGCCATATCAACTCTGAATCCGTCTGCGCCCTTGTCAAGCCAGAAACGCATAACATCCTTAATTGCGTCAGCAGTTTTTAATGCGTCCGGGTGGTCGTAAGGAAGTTGCCACTCAGGGTGAGTTACCTCATAGAAACCATAGTTAAGAGCAGGCTGACTGCTGAAGTAGTTAACCATATAGTTTCCGTCTCTCTCACAAAGACCGCACATCATTCTGTATTCAGGAGGGGCATCCCACACAGATTTTGTAAATATATATCTGTTGCTGTACTCGCTTTCCTTAGCCTTTTTACTTTCAAGGAACCATGGGTGCTGGTCGCTTGTATGACCGGGAACAAGGTCAAGAAGAATTTTCATATCTCTTTTGTGAACCTCGTCAAAGAGCCTTACAAGGTCCTCATTTGTTCCGTACCTGGGAGCAACCTTTTTGTAATCCCTGACATCGTATCCTGCGTCCATAAAGGGTGAATCGTAAACAGGGTTAAGCCATATTGCATTACAGCCCAAACCCTTAACGTAATCCAACTTTTCTATTATTCCCTGAATATCGCCGATACCGTCGCCGTTGGTGTCATTAAAGGACTGGGGATAAATCTCATAAAAAACTGCGTCACTTAACCATTTTGGCATAATAATCATCCTTTCATAATTAATTTTACAATATATTCTAAAAATATTAGTATTTTATTTACTGGTATTCTTTTTTTGTTGATAAAGACTTGCCTCCGTCATATTATGGTTATAAAGGAGTAGTTTTTATGACCATAACACGCATAAACGACAAAACCATAATGCTGGAGCTTCTAACGGAGGAAGTTCCACAAGGAAACGAAGAGGACCTGTTGTACCACATTTTAAGCATAGCAGTTTCGGCAGAACACCTAAACGCCGAAAACTGTGCCTTTCTCCTTGAGGGTGTTGAGTCAAAAAAGGGATTCGTCTTTCTGATTACCATCAAAAACGGCAGAAGAAGATTCAAAATCAAGAAAAGCCTTACCTCCGCCATATATAGATTTGAAAGCTTAGAGGATTTACTATCCTGTATCTGCGCCCTGTACAAAGGGTCTGTAACCTCACATACAAGCAGTACATACCTTATGAATGATAGATATTATCTGTCATTTTCCGATACCTATCTGCCGAAGAAAGCAAAGGTTTTAATGTCGGAATACGGTAAAAAATGTGATAATCCTACGGTTATGCAAAGTATTCTTTCGGAGCATGGACACCTGTTAACACAGGGAAATTCTATCTCCCTTATCGGTGAAAGCTTTATGAAACACTAAATAAATCAATGTTTCCTTTACTTGCAAAGGTCCTTAAGTTCCTTAATAGCCATAGCTGAATCATCAGCCTTAAAAACAGCTGTGCCGGCAACACAGATGTCAACCCCGGCCTTATAAGCCGCTGTGATAGTCTGGGCATTTATACCACCGTCAACCTCGATTAGCAAATCAGGGTTGACTTTTTCTGCCTCTCTGCGGATTTCTCCGACCCTTGGTAGCATATCAGCCATAAATGCCTGTCCACCAAATCCCGGTTCAACGGTCATAACAAGCACCATATATAAATCCTTAAGATAAGGGAAAATTTCCTTAGCTTCGGTACATTTTTTTATTACAATACCGGGCTTAACTCCCCTTGACTTAATCTTGTCTATGGTCTTTTGAATATCGCTGTCACTTTCGTAGTGGAAGGTGATAATATCCGCACCTGCGTCGGCAAAGTCGTCAATGTATTTCAGCGGTTCAGAAATCATAAGATGAACATCAAAGGGTTTGTCTGTATATTTACGCACAGCCTTAATTACAGGTGCACCAAAGGTGAGGTTTGGAACAAAATGACCGTCCATAACATCAAGGTGCATAAAGTCGGCTCCTGCCTTGTCCATTCTTTCAATCTCCTGCCCCATTTTAGAAAAATCACAGGATAAAAGTGAGGGTGCTATTTTCATTGTCATATCCTCCTATGGTCGCTTAATTGACGGGGCTATCATTGTTGCAAGCCCCCAGAATACAGAATATAAAAGCATCTCGATAGTACCAAGAATTTGTGTGCCGGCATACAAGGTAATTGTAGCCATAACCAAAATACCCAGCACAATTCCGATTAGCTGAATAATTACAGACAGACTGATGTTTGCCTTGAGTTGAACACATCCCGAAAGTGCTCTTGCAAGCTGAGTAAATCTTCCTCTTGTGGCAAGATAGGCACGGGATTTCTCGGTATGTACATCTGCGGTTTCCTTACATACATTTCCAAGCCCTGTTGGCAAAACCTTAACACTGCGGTAAAATACGCCGAAATCCTCGGAAATCTGTTCTGATGTAATGTTGCAGTCGCTTGTGCTGATAAGCAGGTTGATACCGTTGTATTCCGCCCTTTGAAGTTCATTGGAAATCTCTACGCTTGGTCTGTATGTTGTGATAAGCATAGCGCAGAGAACTCCCGACAGAGCCACAAATGTAATTTGCTTGTGCTGTTTGCGGTACATTTCCTCGTAATTTTGCTTTGGAACATTAATGCCGTACTTTTTCATAAGGTCACGGTTTCCAACAAGAACACGCTCGTTATTAACCCAACCAACCAGACCAAGCTGGTCCTCATACATTACCGATTCTACATCCGGCAAAACCATACGGCTCTCTTGCAAAGCATCATTAAAAATGTGTGCAAGGGGGCTTTTTACCTCTTTCAAAACTGCAGCCGCCCCAAGACAGGACTCGTCCAGTTTTCTCTCGTCAAAAGCCTGTATATTGTTAAGGATAACAGAACCCTCAGGATAAAGCTCACTGGCATCAACCATAATTGCAGAGGTGTCACAGAACTGCTTGACACCCTGAAAACCGCACAGCATTGCACCTTTTCTCAAGAGTTTTTTGCAAAGTGAACGCATTGGAACATTGACAGCAAGCAAAGCACAAACAGGTATGCTTACCGCTGTAATAAGGGAAAGCACCGAAAATGCTCCCACCACATCTTTTGCAATAATGCCATAAAGCAACGCAACTACAACAGCACACACCGTTGTAAATGGTGCAATTTTTCCTGCAACCTCTTCCGACATATCGGGGGCATAGGAAAGCTGAAGATAATTTGTCAAAAAGTCTGTTTTGTGCTGATAAGCGATTATAGGCTTTTCAACCACAGTACCACTCATCATCTTTGAGGCTATATTTTCATCGGTATAAATTTTTGCGGAATAGCACTTCTTTTTTGAAGAGATAAATTCAAAATTCCTCTTAACCCTATCTACCATAACCAGCTTGCCAAGGGTGTTACAAAGAAGTCCCACAAGGACAATTACTGTGTAGTAGCTGTATTCTCCACTAAAGTAATCCTTGCTTGCAAAAAGGCCAACAATACCGGCGATTAATGTTCCTGCAAGAGCAACAGCCACAGCTGTGTCGGAGTTACCCTTGAATTTTCTAAGGACAACAATACCGTTTCTAACAGCAACCCTTGAAACCAACACTGCCGCAACAATAACCAAAAGATTGAGAACCCCCAGAATAACAGGGGCAGTATAACTGTTGCCCAAAGAGGATGGCAACACCCTGTGGAGAATCGCCATCACAAGGCTGAATGCTGTAAGCACACCCAACGCAAGGCTCTGAAAACGAAGCTTTCGCATATTTTCGCCGATTTCATCGGAAACGCTCTCTATGTCGTCACGGCTGTCATAATCGTCAACTGTGACAACCTTTTCGGCGGTTGTTCTGTTGCCAAGCTTGTCATCATCGGGATTTGCAGATAAAAACTCCATAAGAGTGTTGAAAAATCCAGGCTTTACTTTCTTTATTTTTTCTGTAACCACAGTTTCTGTTGGCTTGTATGTAGCAGATATTTCCGGATTTTTGCTCTTCAGATATTCCTCATACTCCTGCCTTACAACAACAGAAAACTTTCCCACATTTACATTCAGGGTTTCCATGTTGCTGTTTGGAGTATAAACAGGCACCTTGGAGGCCTGGGTAGTTCCCGGCGGAACAGGCTGTTGCTTGCCAAACAACCTTTCATATTCAAACTGGTCAATCTCCTCTTCTTCCTCATGCTTTGGAAGAGGTGGAAGATTCTCCCTCTTAATCAGCTCTTCAAGGCTCTCCTGCCTAAACTTTTCCTCGTCAAAGTTTTCGTCAGCAAGGGCAAAATCTACCTCGGTATCCTTTGGAGCAACATCGGGAATATCTATGTCGATAGTGTCAATATCCTGTATTACTATTGGTTTTATGTCAAATTGAGGTACATTGTCAATGATGTCCTCTGCTACCTTTGCTCCCTTGGGGATTTCAGTTCTAAACTGAACATCCTCCTCAACAGGTTCAGGTGCGCTGAAAATTTCTGTACTGTATTCAGGAAGTTCCTCTTCACGGGAAACCTTTCCGTTGTCGTCGCCTTGACGCTCCATCATAACTTCGGCGTTCATTGTGGTTCCAGTTTTTTCACCCACAATAAGGTTGTCCTCTTCCACATCAATGGGGGCTACTCTGTACAGCATTTCGCTGATTTTTTCATTGCCAAAATCATCTTCGTAGGTTTCGTCATCTACAGTTGAATCGGTTTTCAGATTTTCTAAGGTTTCATCCTTTTTTCCAATGCTTTTTATTTTTTGTAGGAAGTCAGACTTATTAAACTCCATCTTCTTTACTCCTGATTATCTGTCATTTGCTATTTCATACATCAAAATTCCCGCCGCAACAGAGGCGTTGAGAGAATTAATTCTGCCCTTCATTGGCAAGGAAACAATTACATCACATTCCTTGGCTACAAGGGGACTGATTCCTTTTCCCTCGTTGCCAATAACAAGGGCAACTGCACCGTCAAACTTAACCTGCTTGTAGTTTTCTCCGTCCATATCGGCACCATAAACCCATATTCCCTGTTCCTTAAGCTTTTGTAGAGTTGCGGTAATGTTCTTTACCCTTGCAACAGGCATATATTCCAATGCGCCGGCAGAGGTTTTTTCCACAGTATAGGAAAGTCCTGCACTTCGTCTTTCCGGAATTATTACTCCGTGGGCTCCGGCACACTCTGCACTACGGATAATTGCACCCAGGTTGTGGGGGTCTTCAATCCTGTCCAGCACAATTAAAAACGGGCTTTCTCCCCTGTCCTTTGCATTCCGGAGGATATCCTCAACTGTGCTGTATTCCTTGACGGCGCACTGTGCAATAATCCCCTGATGGCTCACACCTCTTGCAAGGAAATCCAGCTTTCTCTGGTCAACCTCTTTAACAGGAATATCCTTTTGCTTTGCCTTTGCAACAATGGCGACCACAGAGCCGTTCCTTTCGCCCTTTGCCACAAGGACAGATTCAATGCTCCTGCCACTGCGAATTGCCTCCATAACAGGGTTACGGCCGGCAATTATATCGTTCCTTTCCCCTTGAGGGTCACGATTAAAATCTTTCATAAAAAATTCCTTTTGCATAAACTTATATAATTGATATAAGTATATCACAAAAGGAATTTTATTAAAAGTATTACAGATAAAAAATATTATAGAAATATCATTTTACAAGTTATTCAGCACAGCCGCACCCTCGTCGGCATAATCCGGCAAAATACCGTAAAATCCTGTAGTTTCATCTCTAAAAAGCTCTAAATGAGGCGGAAATACAGAAAAGGAAAAATACCCCACAAGGAATAGTCCCAACAGAAACAGGGACGGCACAAAATATGGCTTTAAATCCTTATCCCCAACTACCATCTTGTAAGACATTATATGGGAGAAAAGCACACCTAAAAATCCAATGATTACATCAATCCACACAACACTTTTGCCTACAATCAAAGCAAACAGATAGTGGAACAAAATTATAAATGCTCCCATAAAGTAAAGAGAAATCACCTTGCCCACTACAAATGGCTTGAAATAAACATTTGAAACCAACAACTCTATAAGCGCCCAGATGGCATAAGCAATTAGGAAAATTTTTGTGTTTTCCCACACAGATTCATTTATCGCCCCAAAGAGTATTGAAAACACACTTCCATCGGTCAAATCATAAATATAGTGGAGCAGGGTTGCAAGACCAAAGACCAAGAACACACCCACTATTTCAAGATTACGAAAATACTTAGTATTCATATTTACGACCAAAACTCCTTTCACAAACCATATCGGACTGCCGGAAATAATTTTTTATACTAAAGTATATGAACAAATCGTTCATAAATTACTGAATCAAGAATATTATTAAAGCAGTGGCACCTCCACCTGCCAAAGTGGCAGACCCAAGACGGACAAGCCAGTACCAAATTTTCGACCGTACTTTAATAGCTGATGGTGGCTTCATTCTCTTTAGCATTGCTTTTGCCTCTTTTTCAAGGATGTGTCGTTGAGCCCCTGTGTACTCGGGGCGAATTACAAGGAGCGCCTTTTCGTAGTACAAATTATTTGTTTCAGTAACCTCAATAACCTGTCTGTTAACGCCACGCAACATATAAAAACCCTCTTTCTGCCTATATTTTAGGCAGAAAAAGGGACCCTATTCAATAAAATGAAAACAAAAATGAAAATTCTTTGTAATAATTTTAAATAAGAATTATACTATTTGTAAAATTCCTTTTTATCATCATTTATGTGGAAAACTCTGTGGAAAGTTATGAAAACTATTTAAATCAAGTTAGATTTCTCCTAAATTTAAAAATTTTTCTACATAAAAATTTTCAACATTAACACTTTCCATATAGTTTTCAACATAAAAATATTACAATTAGTAATATTTATCCTGTCAATGCGATTACAGAATTATCAGAAAAAAACTTATAATTTTACATATATCACAAAAGCACTTTTACACTCACCGTTAAACTTGTGAAGAAAGTATTTTTCATTACAAAATTGTTATAACAGAAAACCGCAACAGGTGCGGTTTTCTGACGAGTATTTATTTCTCCTGAATCTTTAGGTGGACAAGGTGGGCAACTGAGGGAATACTCTCCCCTTGTTGATTCGATGTTGGGCTCATAAGCGCCCCTGTGGCAACAAACAGTACATTTTTAAGACTACCCTTAGTCATATCCCCTAAAATTTTACTGCAAAGCACAGACGCACCGCAACCACAGCCTGAACCTCCTGCGTGAACATCCTGTTTTTTTCTGTTGAAAATCATAAGTCCACAGTCATGGTGAACGCCCTCAATCTCCACACCTTCGTCAAACAATAGCTGATGAAGAATATCTGTGCCAACCTGACCAAGGTCCCCTGTATAAATTCTATCGTAGTCAGTTGGGGATGAGCCTGTGTCCTTAAGGTATGTCATTATTGTGTCGGCGGCGGCAGGAGCCATAGCCGCACCCATATTGTTCAAGTCTGTAACACCTAAATCAATAATTTTCCCCACAGTTGCATGACAAACCTCAATGCCTTTCCCACTCTCACTGACAATAGCCGAGCCTGATGCGGTAACTGTCCATTGGGCAGTCTGGGGTCTTACCCCTCCGTATTCCAAGGGATAGCGATACTGCCTTTCTGCTGTGCAGAAATGTGAGGAGGTGACAACCCCTGCCTCCTTTGCTCCACCCCCGGCAACAGTCATGCTTGCCATAATCAACCCCTGTGCCATAGTTGAGCAAGCACCATACTGACCAAGATAGGGAATTGAAAAGTCCCTCATTGAGTAACTGGAACTGATAAGCTGATTAAGCAAATCTCCTGCAAAAATAAAGTCTAAATCCTCCGGCTTTTTTCCACTCATAGTCATCGCCTGAATAAATGCCTCTTGCTGAAATTTCGCCTCTGCTTTTTCCCATGTATCCTGTCCTGCACGGGAATCATAAATTATTTTTCCAAAGCATTTTCCCAAGGGTCCCTCTGCCTCTTTTTTTCCTGCTACAGAACCGTACCCTGTAATCACTGGCGGTTCAGCAAATTTTAGTGTATAGGAACCTACTCTTTTTATCATAAAACAAAACCCCTTTGCACTTATTATGTGCAAAGAGGTTGTCTTTATGAAAAAACAGAGGGCAGAAAACCCCACCCTCTGTAATATACACTAAAATTATCCCAAAAGAGATTTCTGAATGGCTGTTGCATCCTTGATATTTACCATTCCGTCCTTGTTCATATCAGCACAAATAATTGCCTCTTCATCAAGTACAGTAGCGTGACAAATATACTTTTGAACCGCCGTTACATCTCTAATTGTAACAGTTCCGTCACCGTCAACATCACCA
Organism: Ruminococcus sp.; assembly: GCA_051880995.1. GTDB lineage: Bacteria > Bacillota > Clostridia > Oscillospirales > Acutalibacteraceae > Ruminococcoides. The sequence continues at coordinate 14,394 of JBJEPA010000160.1, read as the reverse complement.
ATTTTCAGTCCTACAGATGGATCCTTAACGGAATATTCCCTTGTTTCTGTACATGTAGCACCTGAACCGTCGGTTGCAACAACCTTAAGCTCATATGTTCCTGCCTGGGTTGGAGTCCACTTTACAGAAGAACCGGAAGAACTGATTTCCTTGTCGTCAACATAGAACTTGTAGCTAACATCACCCTTTGAGTTATAGTCCTCGGCAGAGAGGGTAATCTCTGTGTTAATTGCCTGACCTGAGCTCTTATCTGCACCGAAGTTTACTTCAAATGGAGCTTCTTCAATCACTGTGTCGCTGAGGAGAGCACCAACACGGGCAAGAGGAACTGTGATGTTGTCAACATCCTCTTTTTCGTGAGATGTGGATTCGTCGTAGCTGTAAGGAACATTTGCATTGTCAAGAACAGATGGGTCGTGTGGCAATGTGTCCATTGCAGAAGTACCATAGGTAAGAATCTGCATTGCACCAATACCGTTGGTTTCAATGTAGTCCTTGTCAATTCCAAGTGTTGAAAGTGGAATTGCAACCTCGTAAATAAATCCATAGCTTGACTTGTAGCCCAAACCCATAAAGTCAACCCAGTTGGAATTAGGGTCGGTGTTATCCCCCATTACTCTGCTGCCCTTTGGAGCGTTAATTCCTATGATTGAGCTACTCTTGGTTCCGTTTGCATACTTAATCTTAAATCCGTTCTGGTTGTCCTGTGCTTGGAAGGATCTTACACCGATAGGGATTCTTGTATCGTAGTTAAACATATATGTTCCGTCGGTATCCTGTGTGTCTGCCTTAAAGATAGAAGCACCGCCGTTGGAATTGTTGGAGTCCATTGCAATAAGTGTGTCGATATGGGTTGTAAAGCCTGTACCGCCGTCCTTAGCAACTCCGCCGTCACAGCCCCAAACAAATGGATTTGTGTATGTGTTACCGCCTTTATCTACGCCAACAGCCTTACCTGTTGCCTGCTTTGTTGGGTCAATAGAAAGTGCAAGATACATTGGAATACTATTTCTCCAAGGACGAGCCTCGTTGGAAGCGGCAAAGTTGTCACTTGGGGAGATGATGTAGGTTGTGTTTGCCATTTCCCACATAAAGTAAAGGTTATCGTTATCCCATGCAGCATAGAGTGCATAAGCGTCCCATGGCTGTTCGTGCATTGAAGAAGGCATATATACTCTTGGGTCGTCATTGGCAACACCCTGTGCAATAATCATTGAGCTGTCCCAATCGTCAATCTGTCCGTCAACAGTGATTGTCTTATTCTTACCAAGCTGCATATTTGGATTTGTTCCATAGTACCCTGCCTCGGCATCTGTTGTGTGACCGTCAGACTTAGCGGAGAATGTGGTCTTTGATGCTGTGAAGGTCTTTTTGAATGTAAAGGTCTGTGTTGTCTTTACGCCGTCACTGCCTGTTGCAGTAAGGGTCAGGGTTGTTGTTGAATTACCAATCTTGCCCTTGCCGATTACAACAGTCTTTCCCTCTGTATAAGAGGTGTTAGGAGAACCGTCAATTGAATAGTAACCCTTAGTTGCGTTTTTCAGACCCAGTTTAACTGTAATGCTGTCTGTATTAAAGGTTGTGCCGGAGGCTGTATAGCATATTCCGTATCCGTGGTCATCAACCAAACCGTAGTCTATCCACTGCAGGTCGGCTGTCAAAAGCTTGCACTGACCTGTTTTCAGAGGCAAGCCTGCATTCTCAGGATACTGCTCCTTGCCCTCACCTTTTTCAAGTCCGTTATTAAAGATGATGTTCTCGGAAGAATATGTACCCGGAAAGGTCATTGTGTACATTCCGCTGTCGTCCTTTGTCATAAGCTGTCCCGGCCACTCGGCGTTTTCCTTTGTGCCGTAAGCATAGACATAGACATTCTCCCACTTGTAGGCGGAGTTGTCGAAATATACCTGTGATTCACCTGCGGCAAAAACCGAAACCGAAGATATACACACAGTTGTAATTACCATTGCCAGCACTAAAACAAGGCTTAGCGCTTTTTTATAACATTTCATAAATATTACCCTCCTTGGCATAATCAATATAAAACATTATATCAAACTACATATTTTTTTACAATATTATGCTTTCTTTTTGTAACTATGAACAAAACAAAATAGTATTTTTTAGGCAATATAATAACTAAATAAGGAATTTTGTGAATAAAAAAAGAATAATTTATTTAATTTATTTGACCTTCTGCATTATCTTTTAATTTTATAAAAGAGCACAATGCAAAAAGCACCTTCCTTTAGGAAAGTGCTTTTGAAAAGTATGTTGATTATTCGTCGTCTTCATCTGAAACGCTTGATGTAGCGGAAGTTGCCGGTTTCGTGGAAGTGGCAGGCTTGCTACTTGCCGAAGATGAAGAAGATTTTTTGCTTGAAGATGATTCAGGCTTACTGCTTGCAGAGGAAGCCGGCTTTGTTGCTTTTGGTTTTTTGGATGATGTCGTTGTTGAAGCAACCGAGCTTACAGGGGTTGTATTCTGTGAAACTGTTGACACCTGAGAAGAAGAGCTATTCTTATTTTTCTCTTTTTCATTTTCGTCATCTCCGGAATTTCCAACCATAGATACATGTATATTGTGTCTGTAATCAGTTCCACCGCTGTCTGCTGTCTGAACGGAATGTCCGTTTTCAAGGCTATAATATGAACCAGGCAACTCTTCTTTGTCAATCACCTTTCCTTTAGAGTCCTTATATACTCTAAAGGATTTTGCACGGTAGCTGGATGAACCTATGCTATAGTTTTCACTATATGTATCAATAACATCATAACTATCAGACTTTATACCGTAAAATCTGGCATAAAGAGTTGTACCATCCATATAACAGGAAAGGAACACCTGATACTTTGAGTCATTTTTCAGCTTAAGATCAAAGTTGCCATAATCAATGGCGGCATCAAATCCGCTGTAGGCATACGAAGATGGGTATGTATGGTTGTGTCGCTCATATATGGAGAGATTACTTCTGACAGCAGCATTGTATATTGTGGTGCTTGACTGACAAATTCCTCCACCAACACCGTCTGTGTAGCTACCGTCAACAATAACTCCTGCGGCAGCATAACCGTTTGCAGTATCGTTACTGTCACCTGTGCAGTCGTTAAATGACCACACCTCACCGGGGTCAATAATACTTCCATTACAAGCGGCTAGGGATACCCTCATATTCTGGTTTCCGTTTTCTCCGTTAGTGGAAATAGTCTTCCATTCTGCAAGGAGTACCATATTCTTTTTCAGATAACTCACATTAACCTTTGGCTTTACCACTTCTGTATATTCGCTGATTGTTCCCTCATATACGCCTGTGGAGTTACCTTCCTCAATAATGGCATTCAGCTGTGACAAAAGACTGTCCTCGTCAAGACTTTGTCCGCTTTTTCCTTGTGCAAAGGTAAACATATCATCAGTGTCAGGGTCAAACTTTGTTACCTTTGCATCCTTTGCTTTTACATCATATTTTTTATTGATTTTCGCAACAAGTTTTTCTATGGAGCCTTCATTTATTGTTGCAGAAATCTCCTTAATCTGGTCAGGGAAATATTCCTCTCCGTTTTTATCCTCTGCAGTTGGGAAAGTAGTTCCCTTTGACAGCTTTTCGGAAAATTCCTTTTCTTCTTCCAGAATTTTGTCAGTATCATATGTAAATGTAAAATTGTCCTGTGTGTAAACCTGAGCTTCGTCATCTACTGAAATAGTAATATACATTTCCGGTCGTGCCTCAAGTTCTTTACTTTCAAGCGCCTTTTTAGCCTCACTGACAGTCATTCCGCCAATATTCACACCGGAAACCTTGCATCCCTTTGCAAAGATAAAATCTCCATCTGTGTTTTCAACCACAACAGGGTCAGTAACCTTTTCTATCAATCCAATATCTGCAAGAAGGTTATCCTTTGGTGCTACAACAGCCTGGATAACCAGCACCATCACTGCACAAAGCACAACTGTTGCACCAACGATTGACGCAACAATAATCTTCTTTTTCTTAGGGCTTTTTTCCTTTTGTTTTTTGGGACTCTTTTGTTTAGGTTCCTTTCTGTCTTGATTGTAGGTATAGTAAATATATCCCTCATCAAAATCCTTTTCTCTATTTGGGTTTGAAAAGGAGTTAATTCCTTTTTCGGAGTTGCTTGTGTTACTTCTTAAGTTTATATCTACCTTTTCCTCTTCCTGAGCAGATTCACCGACATCGTTTTTATAAAAATCAGTCTTGGAATTTTCGCCGTAAAGGATTCTGTTGACCTTTTCGTTAATATTGCGCATATCCTGAGTATTATAATCAGACGGTACAAAGTTATCACCCTTGGGATCTTCCAAATCTGCAAGGTAATCTAATTCATCTCTATCTCTATTCATTCCAAAACACTCCTTTCCAAGGTACAGTAAACCTATCCTACCTTTTATCATACCATTTTATGATACTACATTGGACAATAAAAATAAAGTAACAAGATTGTAATTTCTCATCAAAATTCTTCCAAATTTTAAATTATTTAAGATTGTGTTTTTATTTATGTTACATAGACAGACAAATTTTTCAAGAAAAAAGATGTATCATTATTGTAGTTTTGTTGAAAAATCCGTTTTTATATTTTATTATATATAGTAAGTATTATTGATTTGGTGATGTTATGAGAGTTTTAATATTGTTAACCGACACCGGTGGCGGTCACCACAGAGCGAGTCTTGCTCTAAAAGAAACCATTGAAAAAGACCCCAACAATGATGTAATGATTGAGGACGCACTTATGTATTCCTCAAAATTTCTTCACTTTGTTGTAACAGGGCTTTATATGTTTTTTGCAACAAAAACTCCAAAGCTTTACGGCAAGATATATAACTCTGCGGACAAGGTGTCCATCATAGACAAGGCTGTCCACGGAATCGCATCCTTTTATTCACGCAAGCTGAGCCGGCTGATTGCAGAGTTTAAACCTGACTGCATAATAAGTTGCCACGCTTTTTGTAGCGAGATGGTTTCTAATATTAAGAAAAAAGGTAAAAGCAATGCCCTGCTTTTCAACATTATTACCGACTTTGCCGCACATGCCGCATACATAAACGACAATGTTGATGCTTACATAGTTGCCAACGACGATATGGTGCGCCAGTTAAGGGAACAGTATAGTGTTGACGGAACAATCATTTACCCTTTGGGAATTCCTATTTACGAAACATTTTATCGCAAAGAGGACCCTGCTGTAATGAGGGAAAAGCTTGGCCTTAACCCATACAAAAAGACTGTTCTGATGATGGCAGGCTCTTTTGGTGTTGCAAACATTCTTGAAATATATAAAAACCTTAACAAAAATCCCGGCGACTATCAGCTTGTTGTTGTCACAGGTAAAAACGAAAAGCTGTTTTCTGAATTTCAGACAATCGTTAAAAACGGTTTTATCCCATCTAAAAAAGGAAACAATATAAAGGTTAAAATTCCAACAAAGCTTTGCTACTTTGTGGATAATATTGAGGATTATATGAGCGCCGGCGATATAATTGTTACTAAGCCAGGAGGACTAACGGTGTCGGAATCTATGGCAAAAGAAATTCCTATGGCAATCTTCCGTTCCTATGACGGTCAGGAAAAGGATAACGCAGAATATCTTCAGCGTCACAATCTTGCTATTATCCTCAAGGACGGAAAAGAGGGTGCAAAGCAACTTAACGCCCTTATTAGTGACGACAACGCTTTGGAAACTATGAGAAATAACATTAGAACCTTTAAGAAAAACAACAGCAGTCAGAATATCTACCGCTTGATAAACGAAAAGCTATAGTTATAAAAAATATATTGTAGAGAAAAATTTCATTTGGCACTGCCCGCAGGCAGTGCCTTTTTTGCAGAGTTCAAACAAAATCAGTTGTCCTTTAACCGAACAGCCAAAACTGTTATGTCGTCATCCTTAAGTCCTTCATTCTGACGAATTGCCTCATCCACAACAGCCTCGGCAAGCTCCTGACAACTGCCCTTGTTCCACGACTTGATAAGGCTCAACAGCCACCTGTCGTCGCCCATGACAGCTCCGTCACTAAGCATTACAATCATATCCTCTCCCGAAAGCGATGCGTGCTCTCTTGTAAAATATACCTCATTAAGAATACCGGCAGGTATTGATGGAATTTCTTTTCGCATAACCTTGCCCTTCTTTTTGACGTATGTATATGGAGCACCCGCCTTTAGAAATTCTGTCTTTCCTGTAAACAGGTTGATAACCGACACACCCACCGTTGCAAGGCTTTCTTCCTCACTTTTTACCATAAGTGCCGAATTTGTAAGACTTAGAGCACAGTCAAAGGAAAGCCCCGACTTAACCAGCTTTTCCATAAGGTTAACCGCCATCATAGAGTCAACTGCAGCTCTGCCTCCAGTTCCCATACCGTCGCTAATCATTGCAACCATATTTCCCTTGTCGTCATTAAAACAGACCATACTGTCACCACACATTTTTCCATTGTTCGCAATGTGCTGACAGGAACCAACCTCGGTTTCAAACAAGGGCATTTCGTTAAGGACAACCCTTACTCTGTCCTGTGCAACGGAGGTGACAGGCTCTAAAAATCTTCTGCCACAACACTTTTCAACCTCTCTTTTCAGCACCGATTTCTTAATTGAACCTCTGCTCCTGTCAGAAAGCTCAATTTCCACCGTCATCTGACTGTCAGAAATTCTGCAATTGCACAAAACAGGAAGTAGGCTGTATTGTCGTAGCATATGTGATATTTTTTCACTACTATCTAAATCACAAACATCTGTCACCGAAAATTCCTCTGCCATATCTGTAAGAATATCCGACAAACCTCCAAACTGTCCGGCAAGTCCGTTGCGTATTGAGGTTATTCTGTGCATACTTTCAATGCTCATAAGGTAGGACTGATAATGTCTGTTAATAGCTGTTGCAATCTCGTTTTTACGACAGCATTTTTTTACAAACAAAGTGTCTATATCCTCAACGGTGATGTGGTTGTTTTTCTTCAGTGTATCACTTAATCGGTTAAAGTCATCCTGGGTTACTCCCTTTTCTCTATCCCAGCAGAAAACCCTCATTCCGCAACTACTGCAAACACTGTTTTTTGTATTTTCATAAACAGCCGGAAAGGAATCCACACTAAGGTCTTTCATTTTTCCCGAAACCTTTGAAACACAAGAGGATACATCCTTAAGTGCCTTTGATGTAAAGTTCAGTCGCATAATCACATTTTCTTTTAATGCTACACCGCTGTTTACATCATCAGTTGGGGCAAACAAAGCACTTACCAGATTTCCCACACTTTGTGGAATTAATAGAAACACCCCTGTCCCAAAAAGCCCCTCAACTGCAAGAGCAAAGACTATGTCTTTGTTTCCGCTGGAAAAGGACATTATCACATCCGACAGCAAAAATGCCACTGCAGTTCCAAACTTTCCTGTTACGGAAAATAGTCCTGCCATAAGTCCGCCAAAGCCAAATCCTCCGCACAAAAAGCTGTATGAAATGGAACTTAGGGAAAAAATAACCCCTGTTGAAATACCTCCAATAGCACCTCCTGTAACGCCTCCGTATCTGGCACACATAAGCACTACAACAACAGCCAAGGCTCTGCCAAGGGAAAAATTTCCAAAACTAAGACCTCCCAAAGCAAGGAGCAAAATACATCCCGACATTACCATACAGGAAAGCTCCTGTTGATTAAAGGAGGTGAGATTTCTTCTTGAGGAGCAAAGGCAAATTGTTCTGTCTATAAAAAAAGCTGCTGCACCTGATATAACAGCTTCAACGGTACAAAGAGCAAAAGAATTTATTCTTGAGGAATCTGAAAAATACAAAGCCACTCCTGTTGCAAACACAGGCAAAAATGCTACCATTGATGGGAAGATTGCACTTTTGCTGATATTTTTAATGTCATTTGCTACAAACCTTATTGCACCAATAGCAACTACAATTGCAATATAGCGAAAGCTCCCCGCAGGAGTCAGGACTATGTAGCCCAATATGGATCCTAAAATTGAGGTGATTAAATAGCGATAAGGCACAGCCGACACAAAGGCTGCCCCAAAGGGAGAAAGTTCTCCAAACATTGCCCCACGAGAAATCAGAGTACCGCAGAAAAAATATATTATCTGTATTGCAATATTTCGCCCTGTTGAACTCTCCTTAATTTCCTGCAATCTGCTTATCAATAATTTTTTTACTGCCGTCATCTTTACACATCCTGTCATCTATTTGTGTATTTAATTATAGGCAGACTTGTCTGACCCTTTTGTCACAATGTGAATGTACTTTTTTTGATTGTTTTAAATGAGTTTGTAGAATAAAAAAAGAAAGCTCCCCAAGTCGAGAGCTTTCCTCATTTTTGCCTTTTAATCGTTAGATTTTTTTATTTTGATGAATGTAGTACTATTGTGCTGTATGCTGGCATAGAAAGTAAATTATCATCAATGGTGATTTCGCCTGACTTTGCTGTGAGCATACCGGAAATCATATAATCTGACATAAGTTCATCGGTGATTTCAAAGGATTGTTTTTCTTCGCCCACATTATGGAGAATAAGGTACTTATCATCCTTATAGGTGATATAGTAACCGCCAACACCGTCGCCTCCGTCAAAGCTGTCAGGCAGAGCAGAGATTTCTCCCCTTGCAATTCCGGGCTGTGTGTTGCGGATTTTCAGACATTCCTTGTAAAAATTCAGCAAACTTTCTTCATTTTCCTGCTGTTGCTTAACTCCGCCACCGTCGGTATAGTCCACAACATAGTCAATACCACAGGCTGTTACATCCGGAAGATTGTCGCTGTCCCAAATCATAGCAGTTCTCTTTGCCGGGTCGTTGCCCTCGTCATAAGTTTCCATACCCAGCTCTTCGCCGTAATAGGTGAAGGTGTTACCGGGAGTCATCATATAAAGGGCAGCCGCCATTTTCTTCTGATAGAGTTCCTCCAGAATATCTGCGCAGCGGTTCATATCGTGGTTAGTCAGGAAATAACAGTTGATAGCGTCCTTATTTGCTTCTTTTGTTGCCTTTTCGTAGCTTATGAGGGTGTCAGTCATATCCATAATTGTGCCAACACGGGCTGTGCAAAGGAACTTACCTGCTGTATCAGCAAATGGGAAGGCAAACAGGCTGTCCATACCGGAGCTGTACATTGTAGTAATCTCATTCATATTGCTTGACCAGTCCTCGCCCACCATATAAACATCTTCTTTTACTTCTTTGCAAGTATCATAGAACCACTTGAGAACCTCAGAACTCCTTTCAGAATCTTCAAAATACAAATATCTTACTGCGTCAAGTCTAAATCCTGCAATTCCTCTGTCAAGCCAGAACTTAGCAGCCTTTGCAATCTCATCCTTTGTACCCTGATAATCATAGTTCCACTCAGGCATAGTATCGCTGAAGTTACTTTCATACAAAATACTACTATCGTTAGGGTCCGGGTTGTATCCAAGAGGATAATCTCCGTTATTCTTTATAATATTAAAGTACTTTGCATATCCGTCAAAATTACCCTTTTCGGCCTGGGCAAGTGCCTTTTTAAACCAAGGGTGCTCGTTGGAGCAATGGTTAGGAACGAAGTCAATGATTACATCAATTCCCCTTTTGTCACATTCCTCAATAAGCTGGTCAAAATCATCCAAAGTACCAAACTGAGGGTCAATGTTATAGTAATCCTTAACATCATATTTGTGGTATGAAGGTGAAGGCATCATAGGACTCAACCAAATTCCAGTATAGCCTAAATCATCATCTGTGCTGTCGTCACCATCGTTAATATAGTCAAGTTTACTTATTATTCCTTGAATGTCACCAATTTTATCGTTGTTGGAATCGCAGAAAGAGCCAATCCATATCTGATAATAGCTGTTGTACTTATCATCAGGAATATTAACCTTGGCATTTTCAATCAAATCTTCTGTTGATTTACTGCAACCTGTGCAAAATACTGCTGTCAGGGCAATAGTGAAAACCATTAGAATTGCAAGTAGCTTTTTCATAATCGTACTCCTCGTATATTTTTTGTTGAGTCGTATAGTATTTTATCATTTTAAGCTAAAATATTCAATAGAATAATGGAAGATTATATCACGAAAATTCAACTCAATAGACTTTTAAATTACAACATATTCACTACACCCTTTGTTCATTTTTACTCATCAAGTGCTTTATTACGCAAAATACAACAAAAAGCTCCACAGGTTACCCTGTGGAGCCTAATAATTGTGTTAATATTAACCCTTAACACCGCCGGCTGTAACACCTTCAACATAATAGTTCTGCATCTTGAGGAACAGTAATGTGATAGGTATAGCAACAATAGTAGAACCGGCCAGGAATCGAGTAAAGTATTTCGAGATATACTGCTGACTAACCATCAACTGCAAACCAACAGAAACTGTATAGTTATTACGAGCATCACCCATAATAATCTTTACAAGGATAAAGTCTGTCCATGGTCCGATAAATGATGTAAGAACAGTATATACAACGATTGGCTTTGACATAGGAAGAATAATCTTCCAGAATATCTGATTCTTTGTAGCACCGTCAATGGTTGCAGCTTCGTCAAGAGCCCTTGGGATTGTATCAAAGAAGCCTTTACTAATCTGGAATCCGATACCGGCACCTGCTGAATAGCAGATAACAAGAGCAGGAAGTGTCTGTGTAAGATTCATTGCTTTTAACAGATAGTAAATAGCAATCATTGTCATAAATCCTGGGAACATACCGATAATCATACCGATGTTGATAAGTGGCTTTCTTGCCTTAAATCTCAGTCGGCTGAATGAGTATGAAACCATAAGCACAGATAATGTAGAAATCACGCAAGAGAAGCATGCTACAATAAATGTGTTAAGAAACCATCTTGGGAAGTTCAAAAGTGCTGTATCTGTAAACAGCTCAATATAGTTCTTAAAAGAGAATGTTTCAGGAATAAGGTAAGGAACTGCTGAACCACCCTCTGCTCGGAATGAATGAAGAACCATCCAAACAAGTGGAGAAATCCAAATCAAACCGAGAATTGCAAGAATCACATAGACGATGGCATTTGATAAATTTCTTCTTAATTTATAGCTTTTTATCATGAGAATGCCTCCTCGTCCTTTGCAGATTTTGTAAGGTTGAATGTAATAAGCGACAGGGATGCACAAACTATAAATACGAGAATACCGATAGCGGCAGCGTAGTTGTAGTCCTGTGAATTCATTGTGAGCTTAAACAACCATGTAACAAGCAAGTCGGTGTAACCCGCCTGATACAGCGATTCACTGGTTGGCGAACCGTTAGTCAACAGATAAATAACATTAAAGTTATTGATATTATTGATAAATGTTGTAATCAAATATGGAGTTGTAACAAAGAGCATATATGGGAGAGTAATCTTCATAAAGCTCTTGAAAGGGCCTGCACCGTCTATCGTAGCCGATTCGTAAAGGTCAGCAGGGATATTCATAAGAATACCCGAAGTAATAAGAATGGTGTAAGGAATACCAACCCACAGGTTGATTACTATAACGGTAATTCTTGCTGTTAAAGCAGAACCGTTAATAAAGTCTATTTGTTCAAATCCTAAGTTCTGGAGAAGAACGTTAATTGCACCTGTGTTGAGCTGAAGCATCTGGTTCATAACAAGAAGTGTAACAAACTGTGGAACAGCGATTGTAATAACAAACAGTGTTCTCCAGAGAGCCTTAAGCTTGATGCCTTTTTTGTTAATCATAAGGGCAACAATCATACCCATAATGTAGTTAAGGAATGTTGCAAAGATAGCCCAGATAATTGTCCATTCTGTAAGTACGAGGAATGTGTGTCCCATACTTGCTCCGCCCTGTGAACTGAAAACTTCGCCAAAGGTCTGAAGTCCTGTCCATGTAAACAAGCTGTTTGGAGGCAGATTTGGTGGACGATAGTTTGTGAAAGCAATCAGTATCATAAAGATAAGTGGCAAAATGGTAAATATGCCGATAAGGAGTGTTGGAATTGTAAGAAGTGTAATGTGGAACTTCTCGTCCAAATATTCCTTCATCTCTTCCTTAAAGGTAGGGATGTGCTTACCGTCTTTCTTTAACTGATATACCTTGTAAGCTGATTTTGTATTAATAATGTAGAACACAAGGAAGATGATAGATACAACAATAGTAACAACACCGTAAAGGAGGATAAGCATTGAGTTATCGCCATCAACATGAGTAGGGATGCCGTTAACTATCTCAAATCCGCCATGTTCTGTACCAAGAGTTCCAAATTTTGAAATGTAATTAATTCCGAAGAAAATCAGGAATGCTGCATAAGCCACTTCTAAGGCAAAGAACAACAGACCTTTTATGTATTGACCTTTGCTAAAGTTACCTGTACCCATAATAAGGTAAGAAACCTTTGTTGCCCAGTCGCCCTTTGCAAATCTCTTGCCGTAGTTTGCAAAGCTGTGAACAATACCAAGAACAAGCTTCTTGAAAAATCTGCCCAGCATACAGAAGAACTTAGCTAAGTTCTTTGGCAGATTAACAAAGAATTGCTTAATCTTGTAACCGGCTCTTTGGAAAGGATTTAGCTGTACATAATCAATATATTTCATTTATTCACTCTCCTTTTTATGCCGATAAAAGCACTTTGTGATAATACTGGAGACGACCTAAGCCGTCCCCAGCAAAATATTATTAATTACCAAACTAACAGCTAAATCTTAACCGTTGATGTTAGCAACTGTCTTCTCAAGTAATGTCTTAAGAGAAGCTTCGTCTGTCTTAGCACCGTCCTTGTAGAGCTGTGTGCCAAGGTTAGCCATTGGATCCCAGAAAGACTGGATGATGTTAGCCTGAACAACGAATGTCTTAGCTTCTTCAAGCATAGCCTGTGTGCCGGGACTCTCTGTTACCTTAACATCCTTATGAGTTGGAGTCCAACCAAGCTCGTCAAAACGATCCTTCTGGCATTCTGAACCTGTGAGGTAGCTTGCAAGTTCCATAGATGCGTGTGGATACTTTGTCTGGCCATTAACACCGATGTACTTGTAACCGATCATACCGATGATGTCCTTATCTTCTCCGCCAATGTTAATTGTTGGAAGCTTTGCAACACCGTAATCGTCGCCAAGAGCCTCTGCGTCAAGAGCAGCATTCCAAGTACCGTCGATACCTGCAGCACATGTTCTGTCCTTAAGGAGGAAGCCTGCTGAAATCTTATCAACAGAAGCTGCGGAGAATGTTCCCTTGTATTCCTTAAAGAGTTCAGAGAAAGCCTTCATTGAAGCAACTACTTCGTCTTCGTTATAATTGTTGAACTTCTGTGTATCCTGAGCTTCACCCTCAAGGCCGTCCAACTTCATACCGCCTGTGAATGTGAACATACATGAATAGTAACCGTTACCAGCGTCCATAATGAACTGACGGCCAGCCTTCTTACAAGCAGCAAGAACGCCTTCAAATGACTTAGCGTCTTCGTCAGAGATTACTGACTTATCATATACGAGGTAATAACCGTTGTCTGTTTCTGGGAAAGCGTAAAGAACTTCTGTTCCCTCATAGTCACCCTTAACTGTTTCAACAGCAGCCTCTGTGTGGTTTGACTTGATGTCATCTTCATACTGTCCGTAAACAGGGAGAAGAGCCTTAGCAAGTGTAAGCTTTGTGATCTGGTCAGATGCAAAAGCAAATACGTCAGCAGCAGCTGTAGCGTCATTAAGAAGGTTAGTTGCAGCGTCGTTTTCTTCCTGTGCAACTACTTCAATCTGAACGTTCTTGTCCTTGTATTTGTCTTCGAAAGCCTTTGTCTGCTTCTTTAAGAGATCCAAAGATGCAGCAGGACCCCAAACCTTAAGCTTTGCATTTTCTTCAACTTCTACAGTTGTATTGGTTTCTGAACCGCCGTTGTCAGTGCTTTTATCGCAACCAACAAATACTACTGCCATAAGAGCAATAGCGAGAACTAATGATAAAATTCTCTTGATTTTCATTTTAAAATCCTTCCTTCATAAAGAATAAATATTTTCGTGTCGGCAGTGAAAATCCCCTCAGGACAGGACTGTCACATACCTTATCACTGTGATAATTGTACCACGAAACCCAAGATAATTTCAACTCCCTTTGTACTTTTTATCTAAAACGATAAAAGTGAACTTTGTTTTTGTGCAAAACAACAACAAAAAATCTGCTAATTATAATTTTTGTACAAATTACGCCTGAACTTATTGTGTATTCTGCTCATAATCCATTTGTGCAATCTGTCAAAGGGCTTTTCCCAAATTTGAAAAATACGTGTACACAATTTGTTCAAAAATTCTTTTTCCCATTAAATTGGTGTATTTTTCCGATTTTATAGTATAAAATAACCAAAACAGATTTAATAACCATATTTATCATCTTCAAGTGACTACTCTACTTTCTAAAAATAAAAGTGAGATGTGCTTTATCCAATT
>JBJEPA010000159.1:0-6564 GCA_051880995.1 Ruminococcus sp. | reverse complement strand
TATATTTGTATATTATAATTGTCAATAATATTATGTTACTTTTATATAATATTTTTTTAAATAGTACTGTGATTTTTATAGATTTGTAATGCATATAGCAATAAAAAATAGTCGTACCAATTCGGCACGACTTTAATTTTTATTTACAAGAACTGTAATCAAAAAAAATTGAAACAGTATTGTGCGTATTAAGAAAATGTGATAAATCTTGGATTTTCTATCACAAATCATCAAATCTGTTCTTTCACACCTGTTTAAATATCGAAGAAAGAAAAATATTGGTTTTCTCTTACTGAGTACGTAGTAGGTATATCAGGAACAGATGCTGTTATAACATCAGAAGTACCAAAATCATCGACACTTATTGTTGGTGTCTCATAAGGTTCTTTATCCATTATAAAACCTCTTTCTAAATTAATTAATGAACTTACTTTATACAGTATATTATATAACTAACGGTTTATGTATTATTATTACTAAAAATTTTATCAGACTTTTCAAAGATAGCTATTCTAGAAAAAATAAATCAACTACACATCATCTATGTATAACTACCCTATGATAAATATGATAATTGTTCTTATATATTCTACTACACTATAATTACTAAGTCAATAATTTTGTAAATATTTTTATTGACAATTCGGTAATGCTTTTTTATTGCTATAATAAAGGCTCCCGCTGTGGGAGCCTTTGACTTATTGTTTTATTTTTTAGTAACTTTAATTTTGCAGGAGGCTGAAACTTTTGAACCGTCCTTTGCTGTTGCTTTAATAGTGCAACTACCCTTTTTCTTAGCTGTTACAACACCTTTGCTGTTAACTGTTGCAATCTTCTTGTTTGAAGATGACCATGTTACAGCCTTGTTGGTTGCTGTGGTTGGTGTGACGGTTGCCTTTAGTGTGAACTTTCCTCCTTTTTTAAGATTTTTAGAAGTTTTGTTCAGCTTAATTTTTGTTACATAGGAAATGTAGTTCACCTTAACTGTCAGGCTCTTTGTTGCTGTAAAAGTAACCTTATTCGTATTATAGGTTTTGCCGTTTACATAAATCGACTTAACCTTAAATCCTTTATTTGCAGATGCTGTTATAGTAACTTTTGAACCAGGCGCATAAACACCGGTGCCGGAAACCTTGCCATGGGCAGCATTTGCCTTGATTGTGTACATACCTGATGCAACAGAGAATGTGGCGTTTACGGGAGTTACTATTTTAGAAGGTTCATCCTCTTCTTCATCCTCCTCGTCATCCCAATCATCAAAATCAAAGTCGCCGAAGTCGCCGAAATCACTTGGATAATCGGACTCTGAAACCATACGGACATCATAGAATGTACCGTAGTACTTGTTGTTAACAACAACTCCCTTAATGTGGTTAATTGAGTCGGTGTGGAAAGCCTTGTTAAGACTTGTAAAAGAGTCTGTGCTTACTGTGTATTTTACAGTGTCTCCAATGCCCTCGAAGAGTATTCCTGTGTAAAGCAAACCACCTGAAATCAGGTCAACACTACATTCGTAGGAAGTGAACTTTTGGTCTGCTATTGTAACAGTATTTTTTGCAAGTGTTTTTAGTAAAGGTGCTTTGCTCTCTGCCCAGCTTTTACCATTATATATCAGGTTTTTAGGGACATTTTCACTTCCGTCTGTACCCATTGTGTAAACAAGTTTTGTTCCCACCTGAACACACTTGCCGTATGCTCTTGACTGTGGTAAATCGCAAAGCTTTGACCACTTGCCTTGGGAATATTTGTACATAGCCTTTGACAGTGAATTGGTGTCCTTGTCGTAACCGCCCACAAGGTATGGGGTGCTGTTATACACCGCCACTGTGGGGTGGAGTAAGGAGCTGTTTATTGCAGTAAAGGATATTTTTCCGTTTGACACATTCAGCTTTGCAAGAGTTGACAGGGATGCATAAACTACTGATGGATTTTCGTAATTCATACTCTGTGTTTTAAGGTTGCAGTCCACAACAAAGTATATACATCCTCCCGAATAAACAGGTGAATATGCCACAAATTCACTTTCTACACCGTTTGTGAAGTTTTTAAAGTGATTTTTAATTTGCTTTAGTGAATCGTAGTCCTTGGTGAATTTCAAAATACTCTTTGAGTTAGGTGTGTATTTTTTAACACTTCCGTCCTCGTACACAACATAGATATTTTTTCCGTCGGAAACATTGTTGCCAAAACTTTCAAAGGCACCTCTGGAAATTCCCATTTCTGTGTAGGCACTACCCTTTACAAGCACTGCTGTTTTTGAAGATTCACCCCAGTTGTTCTTAACTGTGATTTCAACGGTTTTGTTCAGTATGCTGTTGTCGTTTATTGTAAATGATTTATCCTTTTCGTTATAGGTTGCAGAAACCTCTTTACCGTCAACAAATACCTTGCTGTTTTCAATTTCACTTCCGAAAACCAACGGTTTTCCGTTAACCAATTTTATCTCGTCAATATGAGGAACAGGCTGATCAAGTCTGCCAAGGTCAAGAGTTCCACCGTAAATTGTTGTGTTCAAAAGACTATCATTTTGCTTTACGGTATGTTTGATTTTGTCCATTGCCTGCTTTGATGTCAGGGTGTCGTCCTTTTCCATAAGAAGGGCAATAGCGCCTACTACGGCAGGGGCAGACATTGATGTACCGCTGTAATAATCGTACTTACCAAAGGAGTCCTCTTCCTTTGCAGTTCCACTTGAAATGCCTATGTTGTCAAAGCATAATGAATAGTTACCTACACCGTAGTTGACAAATGTTAAGACAAGCTTTCTTGCTCCTCCCTCTTTGTTAGGAACTTTACCTGTAAAGTGAACCCAATCATCGCCTGCTAAAGTCAAATAGGAAATATTTTGTGATGTTATGTCGCTCTCTTTTACCTCTTGATCTGCCGGAAAATCGGAAACAATTACTTGATTGATTGCCCCAAATATCATCATAAATTCGTCAGTTTTGGGAAGATTTTTGATTTTCATCATCATACTAAAGTATGAATTTTGCTCACCCGGTTCCGCTGTATATGGTATTTCAACAGAATAATATTCCTGTTCCGATACATTATTAATATTCACGGAAAGTGATGTCTTGTCACCTGTTGTATCAGAGAAATATTCATCTGTTGTTTCCTTAACCTCAACTTCTCCGTCACCGCTTTTTAGTTTTCCTTCCTTTGCGCTAAAATCCTTTGTAAGGTAGGTACTGCACTTTGAGTCTATATCGGAATAAATGTTAGGAAGAAAACTGTTGTAGCTTACTGACGACAGAATATCAGAACCGGGTGCTGTTAAGTCAACTGTATCCTTGCCATAGTCGGAGTAATCTGCAATTTCTCCCCTCTCGTTTGACGCACCCACTGTAATAATGTATTGGCTGTCGGACATTGCAGGGTAATTTCCATAATAACCCTCAGGAACATCACTTTTGACATTACTTTTCTTTTTTGCATATAGGTAATCAAAATCTTCTTCCTCGGCATACATATCCTCGTAGCTGATATCTTCGCTAAAATCAGTGCTACTGTTGCCTGCTGCACAAACTGATACAGCACCAAGCTCTCCCACCTTATCGATAAGCTCTGTGAGGATTTTAGAGTCTTCTTCAATTCCCCAGGAGTTATTGACGGCAACAACATTAACGCCAAGCTTCATTGCCCTGTAGATATAGTTATAGGCGAATAAAATATTTTCAAGGTTGCCGTATCCGTCTGAATCAAATACCTTAAGAGCCATAATTTTTGTATTTTTTGATACGCCTGAAATACCTTTATTGTTGTTACTTTCTCCTGCTATAATACCGGCACAATGTGTTCCGTGACCGTTGTTATCCATCGGTGTCAGATCACTGTTGTCACCTGTGAAATCAAGTCCGTGAACTCCTATAAGGTTCTTCTGATATGGGTTCACCCACATCTTGTCCTTAAGCTCCTCGTGTGTATAGTCAACACCTGTGTCGAGAACAGCCACAACATTTTCTTTTGTAGTTGTGTCAGGCTTTGTCCACAAATCCTGTGGGTTAATATCGGCATTTTCTTTTCCGCCGTTCTGACCCTTGTTGTCAAGACCCCACTGAAAATCGCTGTATGTATCGTTTGTGATTGACATTGTTTTGCAAATGTAATTTGGTTCGGCGATAAGGACATCTTCGCTTTTGTTTAGGGAATCAATCATCTGTTCTGTTGTAAGTTTGCGTGATGAAACAGTTGCAACAGAAAATCCGTCCCTTTTGCCACTGAAATTTTCAACGCTGTCAACCTGAATATCCCCGGAGACTCCTATTGATTCCTCAAGGCAGGCACCTGTGGATACAAGACCTGTATCCTTAAGCATAACCACAGCCTCGCCTTCAACATAATCCTTTTTGTTTGTATCCTTTTTTTCTTCAGATTTATATCTTTCAAAAAGACTATCTGAAAATATATTTTTTATTGAATTGTCAGTTGCTGATGCGCTGATACCACCAACAGCAAAGGTGGATGTTATCATTGTTGCAGAAAGTGCAACAGATAGAGCTTTCTTAAAAAATTTCATAGTAAACCTCCTATTATAAAAATAATTATACCATATTATACAGAATTGTAAACCAATTATTTGTAAAACAAGCAAAAAAACTACCCCTTCCTTTAGGAAGGGGTAAATAAGAAGAAATATATATTTCAGATGCAATCTGTTTACTTAAATTAAGCTATTTCCTCCATTGAACAGCTCTGGCAAGCAAGAGTATGTTTTACTCTGTCTTCAACTTCTGCACGCTTTGCATTGTTGAAGCGGTCAACTGTTCCAACAAGATAGCCTGTGATTCTTCTGATTCTCTCAAAAGGTACTTCATCATATGTGTAGTTTACATCAACATATTCACCGTCAACTGTAAGCTCAATAGTCTTGAAATACTTGTCAGGATTTTTCTCTTTAATCTGCTCTACATAAGCATTTACTTCTTCTTTAGTCATATTTCCATTTACTGTTACTGTCATAATAATACCTCCATTTTTTTAATCCTAAAACAATAATGTTTCTTATTTTTTGAGTGTACATATATATTAGCACAATATATTGTGGTTTTCAAGGGGTATCGGCTTAATATTTTGATTTTTTTAGTTACAAAATATTAACCCCTGTTACAGCATAGTCACCACAAAACTAAATAAACTAAGAACAGAATAACTAAAAAACCGAGTTATTATGGGGTTATGTAGTCATTCTGTTATTAATAGCCGAATACCAATGTTCAAAGAAAAGCTGAAAGAAATTTGAAATAATTACCTGTTGTTATTTAATACCAAAAGAAATTGAAAGTGCCTCGTCAACCTGGTGCATAGAATTGTTCTCAACCTCTCCCATCTTTTCCCTAAGACGGCGTTTGTCTATAGTACGAATTTGCTCCAACAATACAACAGAATCCTTGGCAAGTCCGCTTTTTACTCCGTTAATCTCAATATGTGTGGGCAATTTTGCCTTTTGATGCTGTGAGGTTATTGCCGCTGCAATTACAGTTGGTGAATATTTGTTGCCAACATCATTCTGAACAATCAACACAGGACGAACTCCCCCTTGTTCACTTCCTACAACCGGGCTAAGGTCAGCATAATATATATCTCCACGTTTAACTGTCATATATTTCACTCTCCGAATTTTTCTGTTAGTATTTTTGCCAGAATAATTTTGTTTTATTCTTTGACATTACATATTACGGAAAAATTCTTTGGTGGTTAATCGGTTAATGCTGTAGTATCTTTTGATTTACAAAAGATATGTGTGTAACGCTGTTACCCACAGATGATATATATCCATCTTTACTAACCTTTACAATATAGTCGGTAACTTTCACTTTATATCCTTCCTTGTCGTATTTAAGATATTGAATTTTATTGTCAAACGCCTGTAATGCATCACACAAAATTCGTATTGGTGCGTTCTTTGGCAAACTGCTTACATTGCAACTTGAAGTTATACCCATATATTTCATTGTAACTGTGCTGTCTTTTACCTTGTAGGAATACCCAGATAATTCCTTTGGAGAAGTTACAGTTAAAGAAATATCTCTGTTTTCATCCCGCACAAAGTTACCCCTTACATTTATATTCTCGTTGCTGATATATACACCGGCAGAAAAGCTTTTGTATATAGTAAGCTCACGATTTTGGGTACAACCTGTAAAAATAAATAATATGATAAAAAGAAAAAACAAACCTTTCTTCAAATCATCACCATCCGTAGAAATGTTTGTTTTAAATTCCTTATGATTTTACATCATATATAGAAAGATTTTTTATTCCTCTACTTGCTTGAATACCTTGTGAAGATAGTCAATCACATCGCTTGGTAGCATTGATGTTTCCCCTAAATCCTCTTTTGCAAAGTCACCGGCTGTGCCGTGGATAAATACTCCACAGGCTGATGCCTCAATAGGAGAATAACCCTGACAGAGAAGTGAGCCAATTACACCGGCAAGGACATCTCCACTTCCTCCTGTTGCCATTCCGGGATTTCCGGCACGACTGACGAAGGTATTTTTTCCGTCGGTTATCACCGTATCGGCCCCCTTAAGCACCGTTACAACACCGTATTCCCTGCTG
>JBJEPA010000158.1:0-6569 GCA_051880995.1 Ruminococcus sp. | reverse complement strand
CTGGGGACATATTTTTTCTCCTGTATAGGTCTGCTGTGGAATTGGGCTGACATCTGCACACATAAGGTGCTTTTTGCTTGTTGTAGTATTTGTATTGATAAATTCTATGTTGCTGTCGGGGCTTTGCTGTGTTCCGATTTTAGTTACGATTGAGCTACCATCCGACTTAACCGCTTTATAATTGGGACTTTCTTTGTTGGAAACCACCTTGTAGTAATATATCTTTCCCGAGGTGATTGTGGTATCGTAATAGCTTGTGGAGGTAATGTTGTCAGCAAGCTTTTTCCATACTCCGCCGGTCTTTCTGTAAATGGTGTAGTAGTCGGAGTCCTCTACACTATTCCAGCTGATGTTTACCCTCGTTGAGTTCTCCCTATTAGCATAAATTACAGGGGGAGCAAGTGGCTGTGGCATAGTCAGGGTGATGGTGTCACTGTATTCACTTCTTTCTCGGTACAAGCCAAACAGTTCGTTTTCAAAGCTTTTGGTCTTAATGAGATATGTTTTGCCAAATTCAAGATTATCTATGTAATACGAGTATTCTCCGTTGCCGATACCGTTGCACAAATCAAACCAGCTCTTTCCGCCATTGTCAGAGCAAAGGCATTGATTTACAAGACATTGTGTAGGAAAGAAACAAGTAAGTTTTGTCTCGTTATTGTTAAATTCTGCTTTGTTGATTTCGCACTTGCCAAGGGATGGATTCAGCGGATCATCATCAATGTAATTTACAACAAGCTCTGATGTGATTTCGCTGTATTCAACACCTTTGTAGTAGGTGAACAGTTTTAGAGTGTAGGTGTATGTAACTCCGGGAGTAAGGTCTGTGTCCTCATAGTAGTTGCTTTTCATATCCTCACCAAAGGTTGCAAGAAGTTTCTGCTTTCCGTCTATGGAGGATGTTCTGTATAGCTTTGAGCTTACTATTGCACCCCAGTGAATGAGTAGTCCTGTGCTTTTGCCCTGTTCAAGAAGTTGGTCTGCCTTTAGATTTGGCTCTTGACCCACATATACATATACAAATTCATTGCTGAAGTTGCTGTCTGCGTATGACGAACTATGGCTTACTGCCTTAATTTTGTACTTTGTTACATTGGACGCAGGAACTTCCTCTCCGCCAAGACCCATCATTGCTGCATAGGAGGGGGAGGTTGTTGAGCCTATGTATCTGAAAGTTGTGTCATCTCCTGTTGTAGCATAAATCTGGTAGTAATCGGCATTGTCAATTTTGCTCCAGTTAATCCTTGCGCCTGTATATACACCTGTCTGGATTTCATCCACCTTTGGTGCATCCAGCTTTTTGCTACCAAATGACTGTACTTTTATGACACACTCTGCTGTGATGGAATTTTCTGTTGATACAACAAGCGTTGTTTCTCCGTCTGAAACACCGGTAATCGTTCCGTCTTGAGAAACCTTTGCAATACCGTTATCCTCTGTATGGTAATAAACACCCTTGTTATTTCCTTTGCTTGTTACCGTTGCTGATACCTTGTAGGTATCTCCCTTTGTGATTGTTATTCCCGATGAGGACAGTTTTACCGACTTTGGCATATCATCTGAGGGCGTATTATAGGCTGTTTTTACTGCGTCACAGATGTTTACAGCACCATATCCGTAGTTTTTGTCGTAACCTTTTTCACCCATATCGGTACAGGTGTTGTATATAATTTCCTTTACTGCTGTTGAGGTAAGTGTGGGGTTTACGGAAAGTATCATAGCAGCCTCTGCGGTAACTACAGGAGTTGCCATTGATGTTCCGCTTAGCTTTTCGTATCCTTTTAAATAATTATATGAGCCATAGCTTTCCGGTATTGTGCTGAGGATGCTTGTTCCCGGTGCAGATACCTTGTTGTCTGTTCCGCCGTAGTTTGAATATGATGCCCGGCTTTGACAGCTTTCGTCAAGGGCAATTACACTTAATGCTCCTGAACAGTCTGAGGGGTATGCGTAGTCTGAGGAATTCTCGTTTCCGGCAGCACAAACAACTACACATCCGCTTTTTATAGCCAAATCCACAGCCGACTGAAAGATGTTATCAGGGTCTGTTGCTCCACCCAACGACATATTGATTACCCTTATATTGTTGTCGATTGCGTAAAGCACCGCCTTGTAAATTACAAATGCAGACAGGCTGTTTCCTGTGCCTGTGTCCGAACCGATTTCTACAAGCTCAATTAAGTCGTTGTTTACAGCCGAGGCTACTCCGGCTACTCCTGTTTTGTTGTTTGCCTCTGATGCCACTATGCCCGAAACATGTGTTCCGTGCATACCATTGTCACCTTTTAGAGGTGCTATGATTCCGTCACAGGTAATTCTTACGGATAAGTCCTTGTTTATTATATTTTCAAGGTCAGGGTGGTCAAGCTGTGCTCCTGTGTCTATAATACCCACCCTTACTTTTTCGTGAGGTACGCCTTTGATAAATTCCCAAGCATCGGGGGCATTTACTGCGTTAAGGTAGTAAAGGTCATCACTGTAATAGTCGTTCAGTACCTCCTCTGCATATATGCTTTCGGATTTATATACATAGTCCTTTTGAACATAATCAATACTGCTGTTTCCCTCAAGTTTTTCTATTGCGGATTCTACGGTGTCCTCAAGGGAAATATTTAGCTTTACAAGCTTTTTGCCGTCAGTATAATCGCTTACAGCGGTAACGCTCATTCTGTCATCTTCAAAAAGTGCAGGAATATCCTCCTCGTCAATTCCGCTTTTAACAACAGCAAGAATTTCTCCTGACATATAGCCAAGTTTTGTTTCGTCTGTATTCCTCTCTTCAGAGGCTTTTTCGTAATTTTCAAGTATAGTGTCGCCTCTTGAGTCAATTGATTTTTCTACCTTTTCAATACTCTTTGTATCACTTTCAAGATAGTATTCATTAAGGACAGTTCTTAGGGATTCCTCATAGGTTGCTGTGTCCTCAATATCATTAATCATCTCGCAAGCTTTTTGAGGGTTGTCCGACTCCTTTTCTACCGACTCTACCACAGCCTCATCACATTTAACTGATATATGGGTAGTCTGTTCTTTGGTAGGGGTGTTTTCCGCATAACTGTTAAAGACAATGGGTACAAGCAAAACTACGCAAAGTAGCATTGCCTGAATTTTGACAAACCTTTTCACATTAATCCCTCACTTATAAATATATGCAAAGTAAAAATTCACTTTGATAAGTATATCACATATGCTATCCTTTGTCTTGTAAATTTTTTATAATTTATTCCAATTATTTAAGTAAATCATAATAAATATTTCAAAAAGTAGATTGCAGTTATTGGATGTATATAGTATAATATGCCATATATTTTATTTATCAAGTAATTTCAGAATAAAGATTAAATTGCTCAAAAATTATTGATAGGGGAGTAAAAATGAAAAAAGTATTTGCTGTATTTCTATTATTAATACTTACAGCCACATTAATGGTCGGTTGCGAAAATAATTCTGTTTTCCAAGAGGTTGACTTTTCTACTGTGGATAAATTGTCCTTCATAACACCTGACGAAAAGGAAATATTTTTAGATGATAATGATAAGGAAACAGTAATTGATATTTTGTCGAATGCTGATTACTCAGGAGAATCGGGAGAAATAGACGGAGGTATTTGGATAAGGGCATATAGCGGGGATAAAACAGAATACAACATTACTGTTTATGACGCAAATCATGTATCCATCAGAAATGACTCCCAGGGGATGTACAAAATATCAGAAAGTGATTATGAAATAATCAATGAACTATATCATACAAACGTCATTAAAGAATAACTCAGTAGAATATGTGATCAATATTGTATAATAAAACGGCTTAAACATTGCGTTTAAGCCGTTTTTTAAAAGATTTAAGAAAGTTGAATGGGATTACGGATGGGTTTGAAATATAATTTATCAATTCATATCAATCGTAATCTCAAAAACTTCGTCAGCGTTTTCTAATATCTGATTATCATAAGCTTTTTGTAATGCACTGTAATCATTGTAGAGTCCCAGTGTATATGTGCAAGATATAGTGTCATAGTCGAAATTTCCTGCAACAAAGTAATAGTCTGATGTTTCGCCACAGCTGCTGCCGTACACCCAAGAATCATCATCACTGTTTATCGAAGAGGTATCCATATAACCCTCAAAGTCATCGCTTCCGATGTATTCAACAAACATCACAAAGGCAGGGTGTAGAGCGTCATATCCGTCATCACTCTTAAAACATACATAATGAAAATTACCTTTTGTTTGCTCTTCCTTTGTATATCCTGACAACTTGCCGGTGTTGTATGCATTTTTGTAAATTTCCATGGCTGTTTCGTCAAGCTCATCCGAAGTATGTGTTACAATATTACATAACTGATTGTAATTTATTTTTTTTGAAGGCGTATCCTGATTAAGTATTCCGATAGAAGAAATTACAATAATAATTAGCAAAATCACAATAAGTACTGAGAGCAAAACACTCTTTGGAGAGGGCCACTGTCTGCTGTCTGCTATGCCCTGTGATAATCTTCTTTTTATTGCTAAATTATAAATTACTCTATATACAACAAGAGTTACCCCCACAATAAAAATTATTCCTAATACTAATAAAATAATCAAACTGATTATACCGTTTACGTTTACCATATTTTCAACTCCCTAAATTCCTAATTTACTTTTAAAAATGTAATAGTAACTCCTTGTTACATCAACCTTAGTTCCGTTTGAAAGCAATACAATAAATTTCTGTGATAAAGCAGTTTTAATGCCCTTAATATGTTCCTTTGCAATGATTACGGAATTGCTTATTCTAATAAAATGAGCAGGATTAAGTGACTTTTCCAGTTGCCATAATCTTTCACTGCATTTATAAGTTTCCTTTGATGTGTGTACAAAGATATCGTGTCCCATACTTTCTATAAATATAATTTCCGATATAGGAACATGGCAAGATATATCTTGATTTTTGCAGCTTATATATTCACTGTACTGATTTCTTTCGGACAGTATGTACTGAGCATCGTCATCAATGATAAATCCCAAAGACAATAGTTTTTCCTCTATCTCTTTGAATCGTTCCTCGCTTACCTCTAACTTAATCTTCAAGATTTTTCTCCTTTCGGTAATCTGTAAAGTTTGACGTCGTTTCCTTACGATTGTACAATATCATTTCTAAAATCCGATTTCAACAAAACGGAATAATTTGCATTTGTGTGTTCATAAATTACAAACAAAAGATAGCTAAAGTTTTTATTGTATTATTCCGATAAATGTAAAAATAAAATACCACCTGAACGAAATAATCAAGTGGTATTTTGATGCTATTTTGATGATGTAACAGACGGAAACGATTGAATTTTTGAAACTGTATGAGAAGTTTGAAACAAAAATTGAGCATCATAAGCGGTATTTTAGACCACATTCCGTACATATTCATATTCCAAAAAACGGCTTAAACACAGTGTTTAAGCCGTTTTTGTTTGGCAGGGGGCAGAAGGACTTGAACCCTCGGCACGCGGTTTTGGAGCGACTGTTTACATTAAAGAAAGCTGATAGCAAATCCGTTTTTCGAGATTTTGGTAGATCATCAAAAACTTAAAAATCCCATAGGAAAGCCATTTTTCCAACCTTATAAAAATCACACAACGTGCCTGCGGTAAGTGATGCTCTAAAGATATCATTTTTTGATGCTATTTTGATGCTCTGGCAGTTTTTGTCTAGTTTCACCCTACTGTCATAGCATTTATGTTGTCCGTATTTTAACCCTTATAACCATCATTTTCAACTACTCGTTTTACATAACCCATAGTTCAAAATCTGCTATGCTATAAACAAAGAATAATAATATGTTCATATGGTATTGGCTTATAATTATTTGTTTAATAATATTAATATTTTGAAGTTTTTTTCAGAAAATGATCATATCTACATAAAGAACAAAGTGAACGGAATTTGACCAAATTTGTAAAGCTACTATTATCATATCGCTTATAGTTATCCTTTGTAAATAAATCATCAATTCTTTCTTTGATATTACCATGAAAGTACGGGCCAGTTTGGATTACCATATTATCAATTACTTCGTCAGGAATAGTTATAGCAATCTTATCCCCTATAATAGGATTTGATAATCTAACTAAAATTCTTACCTCATTTTCATACTTCCAAGCATTACTTTTAATTAGTCCTGTGATGATTTCTGACTTATCTATTCCTTCTATATTGTGTTCTTTCATCTTTATTCCAGTATCATTCCAATAAATATCAGTTCCTTCTCTGTTTATATATATAATATCGGTAAGTTTGCACTCGCTAGGGGTTATAGGATTGGATGAAATACTATCATTATATGGAAAAACACTATTTATGTTATTTATCCACTGTTCCATATATTTTTTGGGTATAGAAATTCTAACAGCATCTTCCCACGGTAGACAATAAAGTCCCCACATCGCCATATTTTCGTTTTTTCCAAAAGCAAAGCTACCTATGTATGTCTTTTCCCATACAGAAATACATCCCTTTGATTGCCATTCATGCTGATCATTGATTTTTAAAGAATCCCCTTTTGTTAATAAAAGAGTTTTGTTTTTTATTATT
>JBJEPA010000157.1:0-6609 GCA_051880995.1 Ruminococcus sp. | reverse complement strand
TCACATATTTTGCAAAATCACTAAATTTTTCACTGCATAATATATATTATTTAACAGGAGTGAAATATAAAAATGTTTAAGACAATGAAAGCAGACCTTGACGCTGTAATGGAAAGGGACCCTGCCGCAAGAAATCGGTTTGAGGTTTTCTGTTTATATTCCGGCTACAAGGCAGTAAGGAGCCACCGTCGAGCAAACTGGTTCTTTCGCCATAATATGAAGTTTATTGCCCGATTTATCAGTCAGCGAAGTCGCCACAAAACAGGTATAGAAATACACCCCGGTGCCACCATTGGCAAGGGACTTTTTATCGACCACGGTATGGGAGTTGTAATCGGCGAAACAACAGAAATCGGCGACAACTGTACTCTATATCAGGGTGTTACCCTGGGAGGTACAGGTAAGGACACAGGCAAAAGACATCCCACCCTTGGAAACAATGTACTTGTGGGATGCGGTGCAAGGGTGCTTGGACCTTTTAAAGTTGGTGACAATGCACGAATTGCCGCCGGCGCTGTGGTGCTTAACGAAATTCCGGCAGATTCCACTGCTGTGGGTGTTCCTGCTCAGGTGGTTAAGATGAACGGTGAAAAGATTGATTTACTTGACCAAATCCACTACACCAACCCTGTCACACAGGAAATTCAAAGGCTTAGCAAGGAAATTGAAGAGCTTAAGGAAAAGCTGAATAAATTGGAGGCATAAAAATGATTCTATACAATACTTTGGGTAACAAAAAAACTGAGTTTGTACCTCACACAGAGGGTAAGGTAAGTATGTACACTTGCGGTCCTACCGTCTATCACTACGCCCACATAGGCAATCTGCGAACATACATTATGGAGGATGTGCTGGAAAAGTATTTGAGATACTCCGGCTATGATGTTAATAGGGTAATGAACATCACCGATGTAGGACATCTTTCCAGCGATGCCGACACAGGCGAGGACAAAATGCTTGCCGGTGCAAAGCGTGAGCATAAGACAGTACTTGAAATTGCCGACTTTTACACCAAGGCATTCTTTGATGACTGCAAAAAGCTGAACATTAAGACACCTGATGTTGTGGAGCCGGCAACACATTGCATTCCTGAATTCATTGAGATGGTTGACACCCTCCTTAAAAAGGGCTATGCCTATGAAGCCGGTGGAAATGTTTATTTTGACACTTCAAAACTTGATGAATACTATGTTTTCGGTAACCAAAACCAAGATGACCTTGCTGTTGGCGTAAGGGATGATGTTGACGAGGACTCAAACAAAAGGAACAAAACCGACTTTGTACTTTGGTTTACAAAGAGTAAATTTGACGACCAGGAGCTAAAGTGGGAAAGTCCATGGGGCTACGGTTATCCGGGTTGGCACATTGAGTGCTCCGCAATCTCAATAAAGCACAATGGTGAATATCTTGACATTCACTGTGGTGGTGTTGACAACGCTTTCCCTCACCACACCAACGAAATTGCCCAGAGCGAGGCATACTTAGGCCACAAGTGGTGCCCAAACTGGTTCCATGTTACACATCTCCTTGACGCAAGGGGCAAGATGAGTAAGAGCAAGGGTGGATTCCTCACCGTTTCTCTCCTTGAAGAAAAGGGCTACAATCCACTTGTTTACAGAATGTTCTGCCTGCAATCCCACTACCGCAAGCCACTTACATTCAGCTACGAAAACCTTGATAATACAGCACAGGCATATAACAAGCTGGTTAAGAAGATTTCTTCCCTTAACCCACAGGGTGAGCCTGATATGAGTGAGGCACAGCCATATATAGATAAATTTAAGGAAAATATGGACAACGACCTTAACACCTCCCTGGGAATCACCAGCCTTTACGATGTGCTGAAAGGAAAAATCAGCGACGCTACAAAACTATATCTCATTGAGGACTTTGACAGGGTTTTGAGCCTTGGTCTTATTGATTCTGCAAATGAGCTTAAGGAAAATTCTGCAAAGGATGTTGACACTTCCCTTGTTGAGGAATTAATCGAAAAGCGTCAGCAGGCAAGAGCAAAGAAGGACTGGGCAACAGCTGACGCAATCCGTGACCAGCTAAATGAAATGAACATTGTTATCAAGGATACACCCGACGGAATTACCTGGTCAGTTAAGTAAACACCATTAAATTCAATACAGTATTAATTTACAAGCCCTCCACATAGATATATTGTGGAGGGTTTTATTATGCGACTATTAGTTCTTGACAAGAAAGGAATTGCCATTGCACTAAGCTGTATATTGATAGCACTTATTGCAGTTGGCATAATTACAAACACAGGACTCAAGGCTGTTTCAACAGTTACAGAGCAAAAGGAACTACCTATATATTCTGTGGAAACCGATAAAAAACAGGTGTCTATCTCCTTTGACGCCGCCTGGGGCGATGAACAAACACACGCCCTGTTGGACATATTAAAGGAATACAATGTAAAGGCAACATTTTTCCTTGTTGGCGATTGGGTGGATAAATACCCCGACGATGTAAAGGACATTTATGACGCAGGGCACGACATAGGCAACCACAGCGACACCCACCCTCATATGACGGAAATGAGTACGGAAGAACAGATAAATCAGGTAGAATCCTGCAACAAGAAAATCAAGAAAATAACAGGCAAAAAACCAAAGCTGTTTAGAGCCCCATATGGGGACTACAACAACTCGGTGGTGCAAAGCGTAAAAAGCCTTGATATGTACTGTGTACAATGGGACATAGACTCCCTTGACTGGAAAGACCCCTCCCCATCGGAGATGGTGGACAGAATTGTACCTAACCTGCAAAACGGAAGTATAATACTGATGCACAATGGAGCAAAGAACACCCCCGAGGCACTGCCAATGATTATCGAGGCTGTGAGAGAAGCGGGGT
The DNA here is from genome assembly GCA_051880995.1 of Ruminococcus sp. Lineage (GTDB taxonomy): Bacteria > Bacillota > Clostridia > Oscillospirales > Acutalibacteraceae > Ruminococcoides. The sequence goes on along the minus strand of JBJEPA010000157.1, from coordinate 3,741 downwards.
ATGAATTTGTACCATTGTCAAAATTAGTTTGCAAAAACTGCAAGATAGATTACAAAACCGATGTAACGGGTAGAGTAATTAAGGAGTAAACAACGGCTCCCTCGGATGAGGTATTCCCTTGCTAAGGGAAATGCCCCAACGGGGCAAAGGGTTTGCCGTTTTCGCCAGAAAAGCTGGCACGGCTTTAGCCGTGACTGAGGGAGTGAAAAAGTAGTCAATATATCTTGATATGTCTTTAGATTTCAAAGTTTGAGTTAGAACATATAACTACACTTTCATCTAAAGACAAAAAGAGCAAAAGAGAACACTTTTTCCCTCCTTCCACCGCAAGCGGTTCCCCTCTCTCGTCTGAGGGAGGCTGTTTATAGCCAAAATTTCACCTTTTACTTACTAACTATATATGGTATAATGAAAATGAAAGGGAAGTTGTAATATGGAAAATAATATGGATATAAAACACTTTAACTACCTCCCAAAGGAGGCAAAGGAAATACGAACAAGAGTTTTTGTGGAGGAACAGGGTTTTGTAAATGAATTTGACGAGGTTGACAAAACTGCAACCCACATCCTCTGCTACATAGATAACACAGCTATTGCCACAGGCCGACTGTTCCTTGATGAAGAAAGCAGGGAATACCACATTGGCAGAATTGCTGTGGATAAACCCTACAGAGGAAAGGGCATTGGAGGAAAAATCCTAAACTATGCCGAAAGCCTTGTAAAAGAAATGGGAGGAAAAAACCTTTCCCTATCTGCACAGGAAAGGGCTTCACAGTTTTACGAAAAACAGGGTTACTGCAAAAAGGGGGAGCCATACCTTGACGAATACTGCCCTCACATATTTATGACAAAAAAGTTAGTGTAAAAATTTGGGGCTGTTGCAAATGAGTAAAATTTGCAACAGCCCCTTAATAAATCATTTTAATTATTCTAACGCCATTCCCTGCGTATGGGATACACCTTTATTATTTGTATCAGGAATTTCAAACCAAATTGTATAACGAGAAAGATTTGCGGTAGAATCAATGCTGTCATCGGTAAAGGCAAGAAAAACCTTATCGGAAGATAACGCTTTTTCAAATATATCATATCCGTTTAGTTTTGCGGTTTTATTATAATCGCACTTTATTTCAGGTTCATCAACCTCTGATTTACATAAATATATATTTGAAAAATCCTGAAAAGAATAATCAGTCAATACAGTTTTAAATTCAACTATAATAGAATCATCTGTGACATTTGCTTTTTCTACCGTTAAGTGACTTTTTTCTGTAAGCTCCATAGTTTCTCCTTTTAATACGACTTTCTGTGTATTTTTAGGAGAACAACCGACTAACGCACATATTACTGCTAACATAAAAACAATCGCTAAAATACTTTTCTTCATAATCCACCTATTTATTATAATTTGTCTTTTCTTATTATAACAGTGCTTTATACAAATTCGGTTTTCTGTCGGCACGAACATCAAATTTTTCTCTGTATAGATATGCGTCATTGTTTATGTCAACAACAAGCAAATCCTGTATATTACCCCTTACAGCAATAATCTCTCCGTTGGGGTCAACAGCCATTGTATCTCCACTGTAATATGTTTCGTCGTGAACCCCAACGCAGTTAATCCCCAGAACATAGCACTGACTCTCTATCGCCCTTGCCTGCAAAAGTGTTTTCCAGTGGTGCGCCCTGCTCTTTGGCCAGTTTGCAGGAACTACAATAACATCGGGAACATTTTTTAACCCCTGGAAAATTTCCGGAAAACGCAAATCGTAGCATATAAAGGTGGAGAAAAGCATTCCGTCAATTACATATTGTGTAAGCTCGTTTCCGCCCCTGAACTTTTCCCCCTCATATCCGTAGGAAAATGGGTGAATCTTTGCGTAGTCGCTGATTAACCTTCCGTTTTTGTCAACCACAGCATAACGGTTTTCGCAATAGCTACCGCAGTCCTTTACATAGCCAAAGCCGATGGCGATGCTTTCCCTTTGGGCAATGGTTTTCATAAGATTGATTGTGGAGTTGTCATTTTCCTTGGTTTTGTCTGTATCCATAGAAAATCCTGTAAAGCTCATTTCCGGGAAGAAAATTATTCGGCAGTTATGCTCCTTTGCCTCACGAATCTTCTTTTCTGCCACAGTATAGTTATATTCCTTGTTGCACCAGTCAATATCACTTTGAAACAACCCGATTTTCATAATTTCACCTCAAACAAGTTATATAAGAATTATATATCAGTTTACACCTTAATAGCAAGAAACAATGTGAAATATTGATGAAAAATGATGAAATTCCCATTTACACTATTAATTATTTATGTTATCCTGTTATGAAGATGAGAGGTGTTTTATGAAACATTCAAAAACTAAAAAGAAAAAAATCGGTAACTCAAGGAAAAAAACTATAATTATAATAGTATCAATAGTCCTTGTGATTTGCCTTGCCCTTGGCGGTGGATTTGTATTCTGGAAAATGAACCGTGGTGAGCCTACTGCAAGGGATAACCACATTCAGGTTGCTACCGAAACTGTGGAAAAGGACGAAAAAATCCTTATTCGCACCGAGGCTGGACAAGACCCTGTTTATATTAACGCTATTGAGGGCATGCCCAAAAACAGCTATGACGACAACAGCTTTTACACCGACGACTACGGTTACAAGGCATATGCTGACAACGGAAAGGAAATTTCCTCCGTTGGAATTGATGTAAGCTATGTACAGGGCGACATTGACTGGGAGGCCGTTAAGAATTCCGGTGTTGACTTTGCAATGCTGAGATGCGGTGGCAGAGGATATGGAAGTAACGGTGTACTTTACGAGGATGAAACCTTTGAAAAGAATGCAAAAGAGGCTGTGGATGCCGACATTGACATAGGCGTTTACTTCTTTAGTCAGGCAATAACTGCTGAGGAGGCTAAAGAAGAGGCAAAATACACCCTTGAACTGATTAAGGATTACGACCTCAAATATCCTGTTGCCTTTGACTGGGAGCATTACGAATTTGATGACGCAAGAACGGACAATCTTGACAGAGAAACCCTTACAAATATTGCAAGAACATATTGTACAGAGATTGAAAATGCGGGATACACTCCTGTTGTATATGCAAACCGCAGTCTGCTTTACTACGAATATGACCTTGCAAAGCTTGCCGACTTAGAGCTTTGGCTTGCGTCCTATGAAGATTTGCCCGACTTTTACTATGACTTTGGTATGTGGCAATACACCACCGAAGGCACTATAAACGGAATAGAGGGCACAGTTGACCTAAACATATGTATGTATAAATATTAAGGGAAATACTGAATAAATCAGAATTTCCCTAAGGAGAATAAAAATGGAAAGAATAACATCATTTTCTGTTAATCACGACACACTTGAGCCTGGAATATATATATCAAGAATTGACGGCGACATAACCACCTATGATTTAAGATTTATCAAACCAAACACTCCCCCATACCTTGACATTGACGCAATGCATACCATTGAACATCTTTTTGCCACCTATGCACGAAACGGAAGTCTTAAGGACAATGTAATCTACTTTGGACCTATGGGTTGCAGGACAGGTTTTTATCTCTTAATGAGAAACACAAGCAACGAGGATGCTCTCGAATATATCAAAACAGTTATTAAGGACTGTATGAATCACCAGGGTGAAATTCCCGGTTCTAAGAAAATCGAGTGTGGAAATTATCTGGCACATAATGCAGAAAAAGCTCATAATTCCCTGTTGGAATT
>JBJEPA010000156.1:0-6666 GCA_051880995.1 Ruminococcus sp. | reverse complement strand
TCTTATAAAAAATAAGTAATCATTAAACCAAAAGAAAATTATAACAGGAAGGTTATTATCTTGAATAGACTAAATAAAATAATTACGGTATTACTGATAATTGCAACTTTATGCACATTTTCATCTTGCGCTTCTCAAAATAACGAGCTTTATTTTGATTGTGATTCAAAAAAAATTAACAGTGTTTTTCAAACCAAAGAAATGAGGGATTTTACAAGTTCTGCCTGTGAATACTTCAATCTTGCTATAGACTTAAAAAATTGCATAATTAACGATAAGTATTTGAAACATTTAGATGAATATGAAGAATATTCCAAGATGGAAGAATTATCTGATAAACTCGGAGAACAAAATAATAATAGATATAAAGCAAATTTGTGTGTTTACATATCATCAATTCAATATTATTATGCGGCGATTAACACTAACATACCATTCAATTCGGATAGAATAACAATAGGTTCTGATAATTATACAGAAAAAATTGAAAATGATTTACTAAATATTGACGAAAAACTTCAACAAGCATATAATTTTTTAATTGAAGCTAATTTTGATGAATAACAATAAGGGAGTTGCCCAAAGTTTGGCACTCCCCTTTTTTTATTCGTTCGGTGTGCATTCAAAAGAATACTGCATAATGCCGCTGTAATCACCGGGCATACCATAATTTTCAGCCTGAATATCGAAATACTTTGTAGCTGTTCCTTGCTGAAGGTCAGCATTTCCGAATGAAACAAGAGGATTTTCTGCGTTAGCAAGCATATTGTTTTCAATATTAAGCAAACTACAATTTATTGAATCTGTTCCATTTGAATGTGTTAAACTAATTCCGCCAAATTCTTCTGTGTTTGTAACAAATACTTTTACGCTATAATTATCCTCAACCATAGCATCTGAAATTGTAACTTGTCCGACTTCACCGTTTCGCAAATCAATGACTGCCGGAATTGTAATCGAATAGTGGCTATATACGTGTGTTTTGATTTCACTTTCGCCGCTGCCTGCTGATAAATCTTCCGCTGCAAATGCTGTTACAGATACAGAAGCCATTACAACCATTGCTAAAATACTTGCGATTAACTTTTTCATTGATGATACCGTCCTTTATCTAATATAAATTGATTTCGAGCTTTACTTCTCCGCTGTTTAGTTGTGATTTGTCGTTAAGAGAATAGCAATCATACACAAGCCGACAGTTTTTATATAACCCTCTCTGTAATTCCTTAAAAAGAGTTATTTCCAAAATTTCCTCTGAAGGTGCTATGTAATCAGATTTCCAAATCAATGTGCCATCGGATAGAAACAATGATATTAGAAAATAGCACTTATTTTGCGAAGGATTACAAAAATCTACCTGCTGATTTAATTGACCTGCTTTAAGATTAAGTCCATCAATGCCGGGAATAGTGATTGTGTCCTCTGTATTGTTATATGGCGTAAAATCAAGTGATTTCGACTCGGTGGTTGTAGTATCTGCTGTCGGATTAGTCTTGTGATTTTGACAGGCATAGAATAACCAAACAAGAATAATAACCACAATAACCAACGATATTAAAGCAATTATGTACTTTTTCTTTTTCTCCAAATCATCACCACCTTGCGAATCGTAAAACTCTTATCACAAAGTATATATCAGAAATTAACCATAATACAGGAAAAGTGGGTGTGTTACTTTTTTCGCTGCCAATTCCTGATGGTTGAGTCATCTCCGGCAAATGACGATGTATCGCCTGATTTAACCTTTTCTATTGTTAATGAGTCATATTGTTTATACGGCTTGATAATGTCGGGAATTTCCGTATGTAGTTTATTACACCTGCTGCAATAGTACCTTTTTAGATTTAGCGGTATCTTTTGCCCTGTCTCATCTTTTATATATCTGCGTTTGCTATCTCTAATTTTCATTTCATAATTACAAATAGGACAAATTACAGGATAATCGAGATTTTGAACTGTTATATATAATATTTGTTCTGATGAAATGCTAAATGAAAGACTATGTTTTTTAATTACTATTGGTTTCTCATTCGTTTTTTTTAATTATAAAGTTGTAATTATGGATTATTAACATTTTCGGTCTCCTTTGAAAATCTCGGTGAGAGTGAAGAGTAGCACATTATACTATACGGATAGGCGGATTTTTATTTCAAAATGTAAACTACCCCCACCATATGCAACCTACCCACCATATACAAAGAATAAGCAGCGATATAATATTACCGCTGCAAATCTTATACTATTTATTATTGTTGTTGATATTCTTTTATGAGTTTGTCAAGTGTCGGACGGCTGATATTTAATTCTTTTGCAAGCTCTGATTTTGAAATTTTTCTTGTTATATATCTGTTATAGTGTTTTTCAAAATCGGGAATTGAAATTGCTTTCCGTCCTTTATATTTGCCGTTGCGCTTTGCAATAATTATTCCCTCTCGTTGTCTTTCTAATAGGTTTGTACGCTCAAATTCATTTATTGCCCCTATCATAGTTAGCATTAACTTTCCGGTTGGTGTGCTACTGTCTATATTTTCTTTGTTGCTTACCAGGTGAACGCCCTTTTTATTAAGCTGTTCCACAATATCAAGCAAATCTTTTGTTGACCGTGCAAGCCTTGAAAAGTCGTGTATATGTATTGTGTCGCCCTCTCTTGCAAAGTCAAGCATTTCTTTTAATTTTGGGCGGTTTGTGTCTTTGCCTGATACCTTTTCAATGAACCACTTTTCTATATTGTACCGCTGCATAGCTTCAATTTGCCGCTGCTCGTTCTGGTCTATGCTTGACACTCTAATATAAGCTATTTGCATATTGTACCTCCTGCAATGTAAATTTAATATTATAATGTGCTTTACAAAATGTAAAATAAATGTTTTTGTAATTCTATTTTTACAATTATATTATACCATCTAAATGTAAAAATAAAGTACACTCTATTTTTAATAAGAATATGGCGGTATATTTCAACCGCCTATTTTGCAATATTGATAATTAGCGCATATATCCATCATTTCATCAAGTAACAATTCAAGAATTTCATCGCTTAAAAAATATGATAAATCAAATTCAATAAAATAATCACTATACCAAGTCAATAATGACTTTTTATGTCTCCATTGAAAAATAGCATCAACTCGTAATTCGTCAACATATATTATTTTTAGTTTTGATTTTGGCAGTGTTTCAAGTTTTATTGTTGTTTTCATTTCAACCTCCAGCCCGTCAAGCCGGTAGCACAGCTTTAATTATTATCAATAATATCTTTGTGTTGGCGTGTCCATATCAACCGCAAAATGTGATATTGTTGCCGCTGCTATGGGTTTTATATATTCTCTTAATTCATTGAGTGAAAAGCCATAAGGGAAGCCGGTTTCAAGCGGTATAAGTATTTCAGCCTCATCAAAAATTATGTGCAACTGTTTTAATGATGGGTATTGTTTTCTTATTTCCTTGATGATAATATCAATGTTTGTATTTTCGTCTGTGTTGATTGAAATAAATTGTTTGTTGTCATCTTTGTTTGTGAATGTAATCATTTTGAAATTCTCCTTTATTTAACAGTATTTATAATAATAAATTTTAATCCCTTTAATAACCACGCAATACTATAAAAAGCATTAGCGGCTATTTTACCGATAATACATTGACCATCTATAAATCGTGTTTTCATTTCTTTAGCGGTCAACATCTTTGAAGTTACAATATTAAATGCAAGATACAAGCATATAATAGTAATAATTAAAATATTCATAATAATATACCTTTCTGCCCGTCAAGCCGTTAGCACAGCTTTAATTATTAAATGATTGCTAATTCTAATTGTGGGTTTGCTTTGATTGTTTCAGAACCGTACAAGTCACGGATTTCATCGAGTGAATATGTCTTAGTACTTGATTTCTTGTAGTCCGCTGTGTGGTAATACCAAGCACATTTTGATTTACTCCATCTGAAATGTAAGCCCTTTAATACTTCTTTGTGTTCTTTGGTGTTGCCTGTTATCCATAGCCAAGAGCCGCACAGCTCAATATTGATGCCGTCAAGATTGATTAGCGCATATATTATGTTTTTGAACTCGTCCGGCGTTTCGGTTGTTTCCGTTTTTGTGGTGTATGTTTTGCCCTCTGCTGTTGCGTGTGTGTTCTTTAGCCTTGCAAAGAGTAAATCATATTCGTTGTTGATTTCCTGCATATCGGCTGTATTGCCGCCTAAATCTGGATGATGTTTTAATGCAAGTTTTTTATACTGCTGTTTTAATTCTTCAAGCGTTGATGGATTGTTAAACCATTTCATTTTTTATGCTCCTTTTTATTGATTTTTGGAGCAGTTACGATTATAATATATATGTAACTGCTCCGCTGGTTTGGTGTGGTTGCTTGCCCTTGCTTTTAACTTGCCGGTTTTAGCAAGGGCGTTTGCTTATGCGATTGAAAATCTACGGCTTGATGTCTGCTTTGTGTACTGCTTATACATTTCGGCGTGTTCCTTTTTGAATGTTGTTGTGTCAAATCTGTTTGAGAGAACGGAAGTCCAACGGCAAATATAACGCCCTGCGGTCATTTCCTCGGTATTGCGTGCAAGCATTTCTGCTTTGATTTCGTCCTTTAAGGTTTCAACCTGTGCTTTTGCTTCCTCTAAAAGCTCCTCCCATTCCTTTAAGGCTGCGATTTTCTTTTCCATTTCGTTGATACTCATAATTTGTAATCTCCTTTAATTTTTTATTTGCGCCGCTTGCCTTGCCCTGTCTTATGCGCTGTCGGGTGTATCGTAATCGCAAGATAACGAGCCGTTTGTCATCGGGTGTTCGCTTTCCCTTTCACTGTCTATATTATACACCGTAATCCGTGAATAGTCAATATGTTAAACTGCACAAACATTCACCGAATTTAATGTATAATTTGTACATTGAAATCCGTGCATATTTGTGCTATAATGTGTATAGTGGAATAGAGGGCTTATAAATTTCAGCCCGGAAAGGAGCATAATATGTCATTAAGCTATGAAAAATTATTTATATTGATGAAAGAAAAAGGTCTAACAACATATAGAATAAGAAAAGAAAATATAATATCTCAAAGTGCATTATCAGCATTGAAAAATGGTAAAAGTGTAACGACTGAAACCATTGAAAAATTGTGTAGAGCATTAGGCTGTCAACCCGGAGATATTATGTCATATATAGATGATAAGCAAGAAATTTTTTTTAACGATTAGAAATAGTTTTGAGCAATTCAAAAATCAACAACTAAATTCTATTTTTATTTGAATTTTGTTAGTTTGGAGGTATTATTATGAGTAACAGAGAAATAGCAATGAACATTGTTAATACATTGACCGATGAGCAAATAGAGGCTTTTATTACTCTTTTTGCTTCCGAAAATGCACAGGCAATGATGGAAACTGAAAAAATCGCAAATGACCCGAACAGAAAACATTACAACAGCTTTAACGAGATAAAGAAGGAAATATTTGCAAATGAGTAAGAAATACGAAATTGACTTTACCTCTGCATTTTCAAAGGATTTGAAGAAAATCAAGAAAAGAGGATATAATATTGACTTGCTGGAGTCGGTAGTTGATAAATTGCAGACAGGCGAACAGCTCGAACCAAAGTATAAAGACCATTTGCTAACCGGTAATTGGAAAGGCTTTAGAGAATGCCATATTCAGCCGGATTGGTTACTTGTTTACAGAATTTACGAAGATAAATTGTTGTTAGTCCTGACTCGCACAGGCACACATAGCGATTTAAGATTAACATAGTTAGTTTTGCAAAACAGATAGGAGTAATGATAAATGAAAAACAAGAGTTTACAACATCCATTCCCGACTTTTGCTGACAAATTTTTTGACAAGAACAAGGACGGCAAGCTCGGAACGGTAGAAACCATTTTTAGAGATGCTTATATTAACGAATTCAAGAAAAAGCAAAGTGATTTCAAAAACAAAAAGTAATTGCTTGACAAATTAAGATATTACATCTATACTAAATATATCCATAAAGAGTGTACGAGGGAGCAAGACCGTTGACTACACAGCAACCTGCATTTGTAAGGTGCTACTGCTTGACCGATGGAATATTTAAAAAATCTATTCCCATCGGAAACGATGGGGATTTTTTTTCTGCACTCTTTATGTAAAATTCAAAAGGAGTGTTAATTGATGACAAAAAGAAATTTATCGGAGCTATTGAAATTCGAGGGTTTAATTTACATTTACCTGAAAGATTCAAAAATTTGCAAAAGGTTTTATAGTCAAGCTGAATCTGAAGGCTTTATGTTCGGAGATGGCAAACCAACAGAAAAGCACACAACAGATTTAGTGAGATTGTATAACGATAAGAGAATCAGTTATTGTTCAACTAATGGGCGAATTGCCTTCGGTAGTGGTAAAGGCACAAGCGGAAATATATTAAGAGTGGATTATTCAAAATTCATATCCGGCGAAAATGATTACTTGTTCCGCTGCGATACCAAATAAATTAGAACGCCCCATACAAGCCGAGAATTGACCTGTATGGGGATTTTTGTGCTTATTAGTATAAATTCATTACTTACAAAATAATGCGATACAATCGGAATAACACAATGCTTTTATTGCCATAAAATTTGTATCAATTCCGGGCGTTCAGTAAAGACAATTCCTGATTTCAGTAATTCAATAATAGTATTATTC
>JBJEPA010000155.1:0-6685 GCA_051880995.1 Ruminococcus sp. | reverse complement strand
ATCTAAAACTTACAACAAATTAGTTCGTGATAAGATACCAAAGATTATTGAGTCCAGTGGAAACACCTGCAAAACTCGTATCTTATCTCACGAGGAATACATAGAAATGCTTGATAAAAAGCTGAATGAAGAATGTGCTGAATATCAGGCTGACAAGAACATAGAAGAACTTGCAGATATGTTAGAGGTCATTTATGCCATAGCAAAGGCAAAGGGTACTTCTATTGAGGAACTGGAAAAAGTCCGTCTTGAAAAAGCAGAAAAGCGTGGCGGATTTGATGAGAAAATTTTGTTGATTGAAACAGTTGTAAACGAGGCATAAAATGATAACAAAGGCGACATCTGTAAACAGCAAAGCTGAAGAATTATTCGTGGAATTATTCTGCGAGACATTCGGCCCGGACAAGGCAAACAACCTATATATTCAACATCCATTTGTTGATATATATGGCAACCACAGATACATTGATTTTGCTCTTGAAAATCAAGATATGAAAATTGCCATTGAGATTGACGGGGAAACATATCACAACCCTAAAAAGGTTTCTGACAGCAAGTATTTTGATGATTTGCTAAAGCAAAATAGTATGGTATTCAATGACTGGAGAGTATATCGTTGGGCATATAATCAACTTTTGAAACAGCCGGAAAAGGTTAAGGACGAGTTGATAACTTTCCTTGGCGAAACTCCGTTTTTCAAAGAATTTCAGGACTTTCTTCCACAACAGGAAGGACAGGCTTTTGAACTTCGTGAGTACCAGCAGGAAGCCATAGATAACCTTAAAGAAATGCGTGAAAAAGGCGAAACAATAGCTTTGTTGTATCACGCAACAGGAGTCGGCAAAACAGTAACCGCTACAACTGACGCAAAGGAAGTCGGTGGCAGAACACTATTCCTTGTTAATGCCTTAAAACTTGCAGACCAAGCAGAAGAAACCTTTAAAAAGATATGGCCTGAGGCTACAAGAAGTAAATATACAGGTGAAGTCAAAAACTCCAATGGACAGGTAGTTTTTGCAACAGTTCAAACAATGTCAAAGCATCTTATTAATTTTAATACAGACTCATTTGACTACATAATAGTTGACGAGTGCCACCACGCAGCAGCAAAAACTTATCAGAAAATTTTCAGTTACTTTAACCCAAAATTTATTCTCGGATTATCAGCTACACCGGAGCGTTCTGACGGTGAGGATATGTTGGCTTTGTTCCAAAATGTCGCTCACAAAATGGACTTAGAAACTGCTGTAAAAAGAGGTATTCTTGCACCCATTAGATGTATTAGAATTAAAACAGATATTGATTTATCCGATGTTAGAATTAATGGTATCAAGTACAATTCACAAGACCTTGAAAGCAAACTTTTTATTCCGGAGAGAAACAAGCTGATTGCTGACACCTATGTGAATTATGTTAAGGATAAAAAGACAGTTATATTCTGTGCAAGTGTTAATCATTCAATGGAAATAGCAAAACTACTCCGTGAAATGGGTGTAAATGCAGAGTCTGTTTCCGGTCGTGATAAGAAACAGGTCAGAGATGAAATTCTCAATGATTACGAGAATGGTGATACAAATGTACTTTGTGCCTGTGACCTTTTAAATGAGGGTTGGGACAGTCCACGAACAGAGGTTTTGTTTATGGCAAGACCTACAATGTCAAAAACTATCTATATGCAACAGCTTGGCAGAGGTACAAGAAAGTGTGCAGGAAAAACAGACCTCCTTGTGTTTGACTTTGTGGATAATGCAAATATGTTTAATATGCCCTACTCTATCCACAGACTTCTCAATATTGAAGAATATCATACACTTGAATATGTACTTGCACCGGATGGCAAAAAGAATATTGACAATGATATGCTCCGTAAAGGTGAGAAACCTGAAGCTTATCTTGACATACCCATTAGCATTGATGATTTTGAAACTATCAATCTGTTCAACTGGCAGAATGAAGTTAAGGATATGATGTCACAGCGTGAGTTCATAAGAATGGTTGATGTTCAGTCCGAAACTGTTGATAGATATGTTCGAGAGGGAAAAATTGTTCCTGATATGGCTGTACCAATCGGTGAAAAGAGATTTTTCAATTATTATCGTGAGGACACAGTCAGAATGTATGCAGATAAGTATGGTTGGGATTTAATTACCTCTGCAAATATCAAGGATAAGTTTATGAAATTCATTGAAAAAATGGATATGAGTTTCTCATATAAAACTGTTCTGTTAAAGGCAATTTTCGACCATATTGACGAATCAGGAAAAGTCCGTATTGTGGACATAGTTAATTATTTTATTGACTTCTATGAGGGCAGAAAAGAAAGAGGATTGGTAGCAGAAAAAGCAAACAGCATCTACCAAAAGGGTGGATATACCGAAAAGGATGTGGAGAGAAATATTTTCAGCAACCCCTTCAAACGCTTTGCAGATATGCGTTTCCTCAAAAGGTGTAAAGATGTTAATTACATCGAAATAAACCCAATAGTTTTCAAAAAATTAACAGCAGATGATGTTAAGCATATCCTTGCTGTGTGCGATGAAAAGCTGGATGGATATTACGGTAGATTAGAAAACAGATAATAAAATTTTGCCACTAAAATGCCCCCGAAAGTTAGAATTTTACGGACTAACTTTTGGGGGCATATAATTTATTAGGAAATTTTTAACGGATAAATATACTATATTTTGGATATTTATACATATATAAATTAGGAGATGTTACTATCCCCAAAATAAATTTTACTAAAGTATTTTTCATTAATAAGGTTATAAAATTAATTACAATATAGAACATTTGTAATCTTTAAATATCTGAATTTTTCGCAAAAATCGGCTTGAAAAGTTGTAATAATAAGCCCTTTAAAGTTGTAAAAACGGAACAACAAAAAATACCCCTGTATTTACAACTGTAAAAACGCCCTAAAATATTGATATTTACTGGCGTTCTTCCACCTCCAAGAATGCGAAAAGTTAAAGAATAAGAGAAAACCGGCTTTTCTTTCTCCCGACCTTTTAAAAAAAGATTGACTGTAATTCATTATTTTTGTGTTTTTGTTCATTTGGAAAGGTGGTTTTCTCTTGTTTGATTTTGTTATTTTTTTGCTGATTTTTCATAATGATTTTATTTATAGATATACTCATAAGCAAAAAAAGCATCACAAAATCAAACAATAAATATACACAAATAATGTATAGTAATTTGATATTTTTGATATAGTCGATATTGAATTAATAGAGAAATATATTGGGTTATAGCAAGAGTATTTTAAAACACACAAGTGGTTGTGTACCGGAGAAATGGGAGTATATCAGAGAAAGTTACTCTCCCCTAATTTATAACCCTCTTAAAAAAACTTGCGACATAGGAAAATATATTTTACAAAATTCATTCTCATGGATTTATTATCATAAAAGCATTTACATAATATTATACAAAAAAACAGGTGGAGAATATCTCCACCCAATGTTTTATATTATACTATTAGCTTTAATATTGTATCATTCGACAGGCGGAATAGGTGGCATCACGGCAAACATTGATTTCAGTTCATCAATAGTTCCTGCCTTTGCCCATTCAGCCATTCCGTTCTTCCATACCAAACTGTCAGCAGTAATCTGTCCTGTGTTTGCCATTTGTGTTAAGGTAGCAATATCAAAAGGTCCGGTTGCCTGACCGTTAACTGCAATGTGATATAAGACTGTAGGAATAGGCGGAGGTGTCATACTGTTTTGTATCGGTTGGTTTGTGCCGGACATAGCGTTATTCATAATTCCAGCCATATTCTGACCGACAGCACCTCCGACAGCCATTCCAGCCATCATTGCAACCGGATTAAAGCCTGCTCCATTTCCACCTAAATCAACACTTCCTGCGCCGTTTGCTCCCATTTGCCCCAATGCATTAGCACCGGCAACACCGACTTCTGCTTGCTTCTCAACTTGAAAAGCACCGATATTTGCAGATTGGGTCTGCTTATGCATAGCATACTGGCCTTCTTCACGCTGAATACGCAGTCTTTCTACATAGTCTTTAGTTTCAGCCTGAACTCTTGCAGAAGTAATATCCTTTGTAACAGCCATAAGCTGTCTGTATCCTTCACTCGACTTATCAATTTCAATGGCACCAATATCAACACCGGAAACAGTAACACCGAAATTCTCTTTCAGTCTTTCGCTTATATCATATTCGATAACATCGTTTATTTGTGCTGTCTTGGTTTCAATCTGAACTAAAGGAATGTTATTTACAGCAGGAGCGTTAGCAACTGTATCCTTAACATATCTTGTTATAGCATCTCTAATCTGCCTTTGGAAATCGTCAAGGTTAAAGCTATTAAGTCTATGTAATTTTATAAATTCTTTGTAATCGCTAATTCCAAAGCTTACCGTACCTCTTACTGCAACGGGAACACCGAAATCTGCAAATCTCGGGTCATATACATCAAAGAAAGGCACACCGAATTTTACTTGAATAATTTGGGCGAGATTTATAAAATAAACTTCAGCCTGAAATGGAGTTCCTCCGTCATAAGCTAAACCTATGATGCTTGCGAGAACAGGAAAGTTTGCAGTCTTAATTGTCTGGTCAAACGGTCCCACGATATAGTCTTGCATAATGCCATTTTTCTGTTTGTAAACAAAAACAGCAACTTCACCGTCCTTTACTCGCAAGGATGAACCCCAACGGATTGCGTTTTCTCGGTTATTATTTCCTTGTTGTGAATCTGCGGGATGCCACTTCCATATTAAATATGATGGCTCATCACAACGGATTTCATCCATAAAACCGCCTGATTTTTTGTTTTTATCAAATAAAGACATTGTTAATACCTCCATTATTTTTTGTCAAGTGATTTTCACCATATATATGCAAAAACTTCAATCTTATCCGTTGCTTGCTCGTTTGAAGCAAGTGAAATATCAAAAGGGATTGTCCCATTTGCTGGTATTTGGTCAACAAATTCCATTTCACTTGATACAATCGTCCCATTAGCATCTTTAAAAACAACTGTTACCATAGCTGAGTCAATTTTATAGTCATTTGGGTTATAAATTTCACCCGTAATATTATCAGAATTCACAGAGATATTTTTACCAATCATTTGCTTATGTATTGGATGATCCATCGTGGTTGCAGACACGATATTATAATCCTCGGGTTCAAGTACAGTTACATCTATTCTGTGTGGTTTTTCAGATACCTCAATTAATGTTCCACCATCAACAAAATTTTGATTTGGATAGATTACACTTAATGTTCTTTCCTCGGAACCAATAATTTTATCATTTTCATCGTATGCAGTAACTCTAAAAACCGGAAATTCAATAACTTTATCCGCACTTAGGTTTTCTAATGTAACAACACAAGTTATGTAATCTCCAGACATTGTATATCCGACTTCTTTAATTTGAAGATATTTGTTGGAATTTGCCGTAACACCTTCGGCAAGAATTACGTTTTCATTTTGTCCTGCTGTATTGTAGTAATTATCAGTTTCGCCTTTATTGGAATTAGTATCTTTATTACTTGATGAAGTGGAAGTACTTGTTTGTTCTTCATCATTTTCTTCCCTATCAATAGTTTTCTCTAGTATAACTCCATTTTCAGCGGCTTCTTCTATAACTTTATCAATCCAATAATTTCGCTTTATTTCCCAATCTTTTTCAAGACTAGTATCATAACCGCTATACTCCAACCTATTGGCATTTGTCAACGCCAACTTATAATCGCCATCATTAAGAGCTGTTTCAATTTTCTCTTCGATACCTTCTAATCGTGTTATCTCTTCTTTTTTATCGCAGGATGTTATGGTGAAAGTAAAAGCAAATAATATAGCAAATAAAACCAAAGTAATTCCCCATACAATGCCTACAAATTTCCATGTTTTCCATTTGGCTTTATTAATAGATTTGTGGGTAGAGTCATATAATGCTTGGATTTCCGTCATACGAGGATCATCAGCAAATAGAATCTTTGCTTTTTGATATGCTTGTTCAAACTTTGCCTTCCACGCATCTGAAACGGCTCGTCGTGCATCATTCTTCTTAAATTGATTTCCTTCATCATATAGATCCATATTGATATTAGACTCAGACAAGATTAAAAACTCATATAAATCTTCTTTTGTATTTGGAATTGAAAAACTACGAATAAGAGTTATTTTTTGTTCATCTGCTTTAGTTAACGCTTGACCAAAGTAAAAAGTTTTTATTGGGTTGTGCTTTACATTTTCTCGATTAGCTTCAATGGATTCGAGTTTATCCGCCAATTCTCTTACAGAACTTGTTGCTTTTGTTCCTCGTAATTCATGTCCACAAGTCGGGCAATTTGCAGTAAAAGATCTTAATATTTCACCACAATTAGGACATTTATGCACCTCACCTTCATAAACAGTTTTTCTCTTGTTGTTGTCTGTATATCTATTAGTATCAGTTGGTGCACCACAACTTACACAGAACTTTGCTCCATCATTCACCTTCTCACCGCAGTTAGAACAGAATGTCATATCTTCGTCCTCCTTGATTATTTGTTACTAATTCATACTCTACTCATATGAATATTTCAATTATACATACTTCTCAGTTACAAGAGCGCAATTCTCAATACAAGAGGAAAATCACGCCTAATTAGCTTTCTCCTTCTTTTTTGAACTCATATTTGTTTATAAAATGTTTTCAGTTCTCAC
>JBJEPA010000154.1:0-6784 GCA_051880995.1 Ruminococcus sp. | reverse complement strand
TAGCAGCTAAATTTGCTACTACGCTTTAATGTCTAACTTTTTGGGGTCACCACATAAAGAGGGGGATTGATATTATACAACTAAAGCAATCAGTTAGTAATTGTCTTTTCTGTTTCAGGGTCGAAGATGTGAATCTTCTCCGGTTCAAAAGCAACCTTAATCTTGTCGCCAGGCTGAGCCTTTGAAGTTGGCTCAACTCTTGCAATAATTGGAATACCTTCAACATTAACATAGAGGTAAATTTCTGCACCCATAAGCTCTGTAACATCAACATTAGCCTCGATAACGCTGTTGGAGAACTTTTCAACAAGCTCAGGCTCGTCGTGAACATGCTCAGGACGGATACCGATTCTTACTGACTTACCGATGTACTTGTCAAGCTTGCCATCTTCGCTCTTGCTTGCAGGGAGAGGAATGCTGTATCCTGCGAAGTCTGCGCTTACAACATTGCCCTTCTTGGAAAGTGTAGCGTCAATAAAGTTCATCTGTGGTGAACCGATAAATCCTGCAACAAACTCATTGCAAGGCATATCATAAAGGTGCTGAGGTGTATCAACCTGCTGAATGAAACCGTCTTTCATAACAACGATTCTTGTACCCATTGTCATAGCCTCTGTCTGGTCATGAGTAACATAGATGAATGTTGTGCCAAGTCTCTGATACAACTTAGAAATCTCTGTACGCATCTGTGCACGAAGCTTTGCGTCAAGGTTTGAAAGTGGTTCGTCAAGAAGGAATACCTTAGGATCACGAACGATAGCACGACCCAAAGCAACACGCTGTCTCTGACCACCGGACAAAGCCTTTGGCTTTCTGTCAAGATACTGCTCAATACCAAGAATTCTTGCAGCTTCCTGAACTCTTTCCTTGATTTCTTCCTTAGGCGTCTTTCTCAGTTTAAGACCAAATGCCATATTATCATAAACAGTCATATGCGGATAAAGAGCATAGTTCTGGAATACCATTGCGATATCTCTGTCCTTAGGTGCAACATCGTTTGCAAGCATATCGCCGATGTAAAGTTCACCCTTACTGATGTCTTCCAATCCTGCAATCATACGAAGTGTTGTTGATTTACCGCAACCTGAAGGGCCAACCAAGATAATAAATTCTTTGTCCTCAATCTCAAGGTTGAAGTCTGTAACAGCAGTAACACCACCGTCATAGATTTTGTAAATATGTCTTAAAGATACATTTGCCATACTAACTATAACCTCCTTGTATGTTTAAGCAAAGCCAAATGACACAACTTCGCTAAATAGTTATACATCAGTAAGTAGTATAACATTTTTTTCTCAATAATACTACCCATATTTTTAACTAAATATTACCCAAAGTTTTTAGTCAAAAAGTCACATACATAAAAAAGTCTTATTTTTTTTGGATATTATCTACAAAAAAATCAGCTGTTTTTCCTCTTCAAGCATTGGCCGGCACTGGCCAAGTGGCAAATTTTCAGGCAATACGAATCCCCCAATTGCCACTCTTTTCAGGGTTTTTACCCTTAATCCCTGGGTAAGGAACATTTTTTTCACCTGATGAAACTTCCCTTCACCGATTATAACCTGTGCTTTTTGGGGGTTATTTCCCTCCGGAATAAGGGTTGCCGGCAGACAGGCTGTCCCATCCTTGAATGTAATACCCTTTTTAAAGCTATCCACCATATCCTGTGTGACTTCACCATCAAGCTCTGCAACATACTTCTTATTAACGTGTTTTTTAGGGGAAAGCATACGGTGGGCAAATTCTCCGTCGTCAGTAATAATCAAAAGTCCTGTTGTATCCTTGTCCAATCTGCCGGCGGGGAAAATTCCCTTTCGCCTTAGCTCCCTTGGCACAAGGTCAATTACGGTAGGCTCGTCCCTGTCACTTGTAGCTGAAACATACCCCGAGGGCTTGTTCATCACAAGGTAAACATACTGTGAATACTGTATTTTTTCACCATTTACAACAACTTCATCATTTTCTTCGTCAATTTTTAGGTCGGATTTTGTGACAACATCACCGTTAATCTCCACCAGTTTACTGCGTATAAGCTTTTGAACTTCTTTTCTTGTTCCAATATTTTGTGACACAAGGAATTTATCAATTCTCATTTTTCTATAACTATCCTCCTGATGAACAGGGTTAACCTATATGTATATCAACACAGAGGAAGAAATTCATCTCCGTATATATTAGTGCATTTGTGACAGGCTATCACCTTACCCTTGTGGGTCAGCACCGAAACATACATTTCGTCCTCGGTTTCATAGACAAACCTTTTGGCGGTCACACCCTTGTACCGGTCAAGGTCAAGACCCATCTTTTTCTGGAGTTTGTTATACTCCTCATAGACCTTATTAAACTCCTCAGGTATTTTCACGCTGTCAATGGTGACAAGGGTACCCTCAGCACTAAATGTACTAAGAAATTTCTGCTTGTCCTTGTCGGTGGCAAATTTCAGTGAATATTCTCCAACGCCCTTGCAGGTAGCTGTTGATGAGCCACCGTCACAAATAACATAGACAATTCCACCGATTAACAGAAGGGCAAACACCAAGAGAGTAATCAGCCTTTCAGGTTTTTTTATCTTTGTTTTAATAGTCAGCACAAACATTTTATCAGTCCTTTCATACATATACATATGCAGGAAATTCCTTTAAAATGTTTGCTAAAAGGCTAAATCAAATACTTTTTTAGCTCTGGAACATTATCGGCAAAAACTGTTGCTCCCTCTTTTTCCATTGATTCTCTGTCACCGTAACCGTAGGTTACCCCAACAAAATCAACACCGCAAAGCCTTGCACCCCTTGCGTCAAAGTATGTGTCCCCTACCATAGCAATTTTGTCGGAAAAATTTCCGCCCATACGGTCAACTGCATAGACTATTATGTCCTTCTTATCCTTTCGTTTTCCGTCAAGGGTTGAACCGCAAACTGCGTCAACATATTGGGACAGACCTAATATATCCACAATTTCCATTGCGAATTTCTCGTACTTTGAGGTTGCAACAACAACTTTTGCGCCGGTTTTTCTTATTTCACTTAAAACTTCTTCTATTCCCTCATAGGCTTTGTTTCTGAACTTGCCCTCTGTGTCATAGTGACGGCGGTAAACCTCCACAGCATCCAAAGCTTTCTGCCCCTCAAGGTTGCAGTGATTCAAAAAAGTGTCCAAAAGAGGTGGACCAATATATAGCTTGTAGTTGCTTGTGTCAAAGCTTTGACAGCCAACCTCTTCAATAGTTTTTTCCAAGCTATACTTTATACCCTCGGCACTTCTGGAGAGGGTACCGTCTAAATCAAAGAGAACATAATCATACCTTGCCAAGTTTTTCATCCGCCTTTCTCTGGAATTTTTCTTTCTTAACGGAAACTCTGTTGTGAACGCCCTGTGCAATAAGGCAAACATCGTCAAAAGCCTTCACTTCAAACTTAAAATTTCTTCCGTCAGTTTCCACAAGGGTGCTTTCAACCCTGATTTTCGCTCCAATGGGGGATGGGCTGATATGTTCAATATTTACAAGTGTGCCCACTGTGGTTATTTCCTCACTTAAAAGGGTATCGGCAATTTTAGTTGAAGCCTCCTCCATAAGTGCAATAACTGCGGGTGTGGCAAGTACCCTAAGACAGCCTGAGCCAACATTCACAGCCAGCATATCCTCTGTAACTGTTCTTTCAAAAACAAAATTCTCCATAATTATCTGACCCTTTCCTGAAATAATCAAATGATATATACATCATACAATACACCAAAAATTTTTTCAAGAAAAAATAAATCCATCCCTTTTACAGGATGGATTCAAAGTATAGATAATATAAAATCACACTTACTTTACATTAAAACATATAAATCTGCCGAAACGCACACCGTCAGGGTCTTGCACAGGTTCTCTGAAAAACAAAGTGTTGTTTATAGACCTGATTTCTCCAAAACCAAAGCCGGACAAAATAGGATAACCATATGTATAACTAAAGCCCATTTTTCTTAATTCCTTATTTAAATCATCCTTTGTCATATCAAACAGCATACTCGGAGTACCACCCTTGCTGTTCACCTGCACCATTGCAGGCATTCCTGTTTCATGGTCTTTGTCAATAAGGCTAAAGCATACCTTACCTGATGCAAAAGCACCGCTTTCAATATAATAAGGATTGTTTTCAGGAATTTCATAGGTTTTACCCATTACATTTACAATATCACTTAATGTACAAAGGGCATAGGTTTTGTCAAGACCTGTTCTCCTATAGAGAACTTCGTCTTTTTCACCGTTCAGTTTGCTGAAAATCACACTCTGACCGTTATTAGCTCCATAAATTTCCTTTACATTTGTTGCAAGGGTGTCCTTTTTGCCGGTGATTTTTTCCACTCTTTTCAGCTTGTTGTTCACATTAAGGTAATACAGATAGTTTTTGCTCACCATCATTTTCTTAACCCTAAAGGACTTTGTTTTACCGGTTTCAATGTTATACACCTTTTTATTACCGTAATAAATTTTTCCGTCAAAAAGATAAATGTCACCATAGGCTTTTTTAACAAGTGTAGTTACCTTATTATTTCTCAACATTCTGACATTGTAGTATTCTTTAAATATTACCCCGGAACCGTAACCGCCGAGAACTATAGTACTGCTGTCGGGACTTTTATAAATCTCCGTATCCATATTTGTTTTTGTATTTAGAGCGTTTATAGTTTCATCAGTGCCACTATAATAAAGAATATCATTTCTTACATAGAATTTGCAAATGATTTCGTCCTCATATTTTTCCAATATTTTTTAACTTTACCGTTCTTACCCTTAAACATAATATCTCTTTTATCAGAGTAAAACAAACCTTTTGAAGTGTTGTAAAATGCGTCACTTGCAAAATAAGTGTTTGGTTTTTTACTGTAAGACTTTGCCTGTGCGGTTGTGCCGGGAATAATAAATGCAGAAATCATAATTAAAAGTGTAAGTGCTAAGGATAATAATTTTTTCATAAATATGCCCCCTTGTCAGGAATTATTGATTAAATATTAACTGATTGTATTTGGAAATAAACACATTCCACCGGAATCGCCCCTTTTAATAGATTTTAAATACCTTTCACTATATACAACAATGAAAAATCAAAAAATGGGACAATTTTTTGAAAATTTTTATATAATTTTTTAGACAAAAAAAGACAGGAAGAAAATCATTCCGATTATCTTCCTGTCTGTTCAATTTCGTCAACTTATGAAATAACCCACACATTACCATTCCGAGCCACACTCTGTCATTCCGAGCTTGCCGAGGAATCCCCTACCTCTTGATGAAACTTTGAGTTACACCCGGCCTCCACCAGACGGGGGAGGGGGACCGCTTGCGGTGGAAGGAGGGAAAAAGCGTTCTCTTTTGCTACTTTTGTCTTTAGATGAGAGTGTAGTTATATGTTCTTACTCATACCTTGTAATCTAAAGACAAAGTAAGAAGTAATGACTACTTTTTCGCTCCCTCAGTCGCCTTTGGCGACAGCTCCCTCATCCGATGGAGCCTTTGTTTAGTCCACAGTTTCATCTAACCTGATAGTGTAGATTTTTGTGCTACTACTTTCCTTTCAGATTCTTCGGTCGCTTTGCTCCCTCAGAATGACAGAGGGGGCCTGTCTGTTATGTTTTATGTTATTTTACTTTGACCTTACATTTTAGGGTAATTCCGTTTGTTTTAACTGTGATGGTTGCCGTACTTCCTCTTTTTGCTTTTTTGTTTACCGTAATTTTACCCTTGGAATTAACTGTAGCAATATTCTTGTTTGATGTATAGAACTTTGCTGTTCCGATTTTGCCGGTGATTTTTAGGGTATAACTTTTACCTCTGCTGATTGATACAGAAGTTTTATTCAGTTTGGGATTTAGCACCCTTACAGTAAAGACTTTGGAAACATTATTATTAGTTACAGTAATCTTTGCTGTTCCGGCTTTTAAAGCAGTCACCTTCCCTCTGCTGTCAACCTTAGCAACCCTCGTATTGTTACTCTTATAAGTAGTAACACCCTTACCGTTTTTAACTGTTGGCTTGATTGTTGTTGTACCCTTTAAATAGATATTGGAGGAATATTTGACAAGGGAAATTGTGGTTTTTTCTGAATCTACAACTGTAATACCAATACCTTGAGATATAAATGTTTCATCATCAATTGCAATAGTTGCCCATATTGCAACATTACCGGCAGACTTCGCATAAATAACGCCATCATCCGATACAGTTGCAATTGCTGTATTATATGATTCCCATTCTATATCTGTATTAGTAGCATTTGAAGGTGTAATTATCGTATTGACTTTTTGTTTTGTCCCTTTTTCCATTACTTCATTATCTACATATATTTCTAAATTATCTGCCCAAATTGTATCATCTGAATCAATTACAGTAGGTTCTGTTGTTGTCGGTGTTGAGGGGGAAGTAGGAAGTACATCATTAGCTGGAATAAACTTCCATCTAAGGGCATTTGTATCATTTTCAGTCCACATTCTAACATTTGTTCCGTCAGTTGTATCTCCGTTCTCCAAATCTAAAAACAAGTAATTGCATTTTGAAATAATTTGATAAATATGACTATCAACTTCTTTGAATACCCATTTTTGCGCATCAGAATCATTACCTGTGTGTTGTTGGACATTTACACCAGGTCTATTTTCCGCATTATAAACATCTAAATACAATCCGCTCTTCTTATTGATAATAGCGTAGAATCCATTAGCTAGGTGTCTGACAGTGAATATTTGGCTTTCTTCATTATTTTTTCTCTGGGCTATTTCTACATTAGCACAATTATTGACA
>JBJEPA010000153.1:0-6794 GCA_051880995.1 Ruminococcus sp. | reverse complement strand
TCTTCCAACAGGGCTGAATGGAAGAATTATAATATATAATCTTTTTTTTATTCTTCGAGCATTTCTTCAACCATTTCTTTGTTCTGAACACCGGCAGTTGCACCGCTGTACTGAACTGAAATAGCCGCTGTACAGTTGGCATAGATACCACACTCACGAATATCCTTGCCCTGTAATATTGCTGCAATAAAGCCTGAAGCGAAGTTGTCGCCGGCACCGATTGTATCAATTGCTGTAACACCCTTGCAGGCAGGAACAATCATAGCACCTGATTTGTTGCGGATATAGCAACCTCGTTTGCCTATCTTCATTATAACATTTTTAACACCGCACTCAAACAGCTTGTCAGCCACCTTTGACTCCTCTGTTTCGCCTGTCATCAGGCAAGCCTCGTCAAAGTTAGGGAAGAAATAGTCAACATAGCTTAAAGCCTCTCTGATGTCGTCAAGGGTTTCTCCCAGACGAGGCTTAATCATATCTGCTGTGATAAGCATACCCTCTGCCTTGGCTACCTTGAAGATTTCCACAAGTGTTTTTCCGTCAAGCAAAGGACAGTTAAAAATACTTGCAAGGGAAAGGATTTTTGCCTGTTTCATCTTTTCAAAGTCAACATGCTCAATGTTTTCTTTCCAAAGGCTTCCGTTGCGGTTTGTAACAAAGGTTCTTTCGCCGTCCTCTGTTACAAGTCCGATGTTCATTGATGTGTCAATGCTTGGGTCAACCTTAATGCCCTCAACATCAATGTTATCCTTTTTGCAGGAGCGAAGAATGAACTGACCTGCTGCGTCGTCGCCGATACAGGCGATTATGCCTGTTTTAAAACCAAGACGGCTGATGATTGTAGCCTCGTTCATTGCGTCTCCGCCAACCGACATAGCTATTCTGTCCACCGGATAAGACTCTATGTCGAATATATCCCTTGATACAGGGCGGAGTGGAATATCCACAACCGCCGCACCAAGGCAAATTACGTCCAGCTTCTTCTCATTACTCATCTGCTCTACCATCATCGCCAAACAGCTTAATCTTGTACATTGCTCTTTCCTTAACAGCTTTTCTTACCTCACGCTGAACTGCAAGGAAAGGCTCGTCCTTGTGAGCGTTGATTGCTTCCATAGCAGCCTGACAAAGCTCTGTGTGAATGTTAATCTTTGCAATGCCAAGGGAGATTGCCTTCTTAATATCCTCGTCGCCAATGCCTGATGCACCGTGGAGTACCAGTGGAACATCAACTTCCTTAGCAACAGCCTCAAGAACATCAAATGCAAGCTTTGGCTCTGAACTATAAACACCGTGAACATTACCGATTGCAACAGCAAGTGAGTCACAGCCTGTTCTCTCAACAAATTCCTTTGCCTTTGTTGGGTCTGTGTACTGATATTCGGAAAGTGCCTCTTCATATACAGTTTCGTTGCCAACATGACCAAGCTCAGCCTCAACAGGAATGTTGTATGCATGGAAGTAGTCAACACATCTCTTGATTTCTGCAACATTTTCTTCAAAAGGAAGGGCTGATGCGTCACGCATTACTGAATTCATACAATGGTTTACAGCGTTGTGGAGGATTGTCATATTTCTGCCGTGGTCCCAATGGAGGATAACAGGAACACTTGCCTTCTTAGCCATTGACTCCATCATATAGCAGTAGTCCTCAAAGGAAGTGTTGCCTGTAAAGCCTGTTCCAAAGGAGATGATGATTGGTGCTCTAAGCTCCTCTGCTGCGTCAATTACGCCCATAAGCATCTCTGCGTTCCAAACATTAAAGTGAGGAATTGCGTAATGTCCTTCGCTTGCTTTTCTTTCCCAAAATCTGATATCTGAAATCATAATTAATCACCTTTCTGTAACAAAATTTACGCCTTATTATTCGGCTACTTTAATTACACCCTTAACCATATCTGCCTTTTTAACAGGGTCAATAGCGTCTGTAAATGCCTGTTGAACATCCTTGTAGTCGTAGATATGAGTAACCATATCCTTAACATTGAACTTGCCTGATGCAATAGCCTCGATTGTCTGTGGGAAGTTATTGCAGTAACGGAATGAGGTCTGGATTGTAACCTCACGGTTAATCTTAAGGAAGTCAATTGGAACAGGCTTTGAATGTGTGCCTACCATCATAATCTTACCGCCACGGGCTACAATTTCAACAGCCTGCTGTGCTGTAAAGGCAGAACCTGCTGCCTCAAACACAATGTCAACACCGTGGTCGCCGTAGAGCTCAGGTGAACGAAGAACAGCAACTGTGTCCTGGTCTTTTCCGTTGATAACTCTTGTTGCGCCAAGCTTTTTAGCAAGGTCAAGGCGCTTTTGCATAATATCAACAACTGTGATGTCTGTTGCACCAAGGCTCTTACAAGCCTGAAGTACCATAAGACCGATTGTACCGCCACCAAGGATTACAATGCTTTTGCCAAGCTGTGCACCGCCTAAGATAGCTGCGTGCATACCAACTGCTGCAGGCTCAACAAGTGCTGCCTCCATAGTTGTCATATTCTCCGGCACATGATATGTCCACTCCTCAGGATGTGTCATATACTGTGTGAGAGCACCCTTGTAGTTAGGCTGTGTAGCCATAAAGTCAACACCGGGGCAGATGTTGTAACGACCTGTGCGACAGTAGTCGCATGTGTTATCAGGCACACCGGGTTCAATAAGAACCTTGTCGCCAACCTTAAATCTTGTAACCTTGGAGCCGATTTTTACAACTTCACCGGCAACCTCATGGCCAAGACCGATTTTCTGGTTAGGGTCTTTAGGTGGAATGAAAGGTCCGAACTCAAAACCGTGGATGTCAGAACCGCACATACCAACATATTCAACCTTCATTAAAATTTCGTTATCCTTTGGCTCAGGAACAGGACATTCCTGAATTTCAAACTGCTTTGGAGTTACCAAAATTGCCTCTGAATTTTTCATAGAATTAACCTCCTATCTACTTTCCTGCATTGGGTGGGAGTACCCAATGCAGGTGACTAAAACTTATGTGAAAATAACTTATGTACTTAAAATTTTGAATTATTCTACATCGCCGATGTTTTCAACAGATTCTCCTCTTGTTTCAACGCCAAGGAAGATGATGCTTACTGCGATGATGACAGCAACAATAGCGATGAGGATGAATACTCCGCCGGCTCCTATGTTAGCTGCTACTGATGTAACAAGGAATGGGAAGAATATGTTACTTACACGACCCATTGCGTTACTAAAGCCTGAACCGGAGAGCTTTGCTGATGTTGGCCACATTTCAGGAACATAAACTGCTGATGCGTAGCAAACATACATATAGATAACTGTGTTGAGAAGGAATGTCATTACGATGATACCTGTTACACCAAGGGATTCTGCAAGCATACCTGTTGCAATACCCAAGCCTGCCATAGCAGCAAGGAGGCAAACACCCATTACTCTACGAGGCATCTTATCCATAATGAGGGATGCAATGAATATACCAAATGGAGCGCCGAACAAACCGAACATTGTCATAAACTGTGACTGTGAAGTATCATAGCCCAAGCTTGAAAGCATTGATGGCATCCAGTTCATAAGTGTGTACTGGATTGTGTTCATACCGATAAGTACAAGAGAACCAACGATTGTACGCTTTAACAGCTTGCCCTTAAAGAGAGCCTTGTAAGGTAACTTCTTAACAGGCTTTGCTTCCTTAACCTCAACAGGTGGCAAAGGTTTGCCTGTGGATTTTTCAATTTCCTTTTCAATTCTTGTCATAATAGCGTCTGCTTCTTCGTATCTGCCCTGTGACTCAAGCCATCTTGGAGATTCAGGGAACTTCTTAAGGATTAAGATGCAAGCAATAATTGAAAGAACGGATGGAATCATAAACTGGATTCTCCAGTTAAGAGCAAAGCTAACGCCTGTTGAAACGATTAAAAGTGCAATACCGTTGCAGATTGGGTGTGCCCAGTTTCCGATAAAGGATGTACGGCTTGACCATGTACCACGGTTTTTGCCCGGTACATATTCTGTAAAGCCGGCAAACAGAACAACCAAGAGAGCGCCAAGACCGAAGCCCTGAATAAGTCTGAATACATAGAGAACATAAATGTTAGGTGAGAATGCACCGCCAAGCATTGCGATGATGTGAATTATCTCGTAAAGGAGAATACTTCTTTTTCTACCTATCTTGTCGCCTATTGGTCCGCCGATAAGTGCGCCAAAAAGCTGACCTGCTGTGTAAATTGTACCCCACATTGCAAGGAGGGATGTTCCCTCTTCTAACCAGTGGATTTCGTTAAGCAAAATGTTCTGAACAGAACCGCCGATTCCGTTAGACCAACATACCAAAAGTGCAAATGCAGTTACAAGCCACATTTTAACATGCCATTTAGATTGGGGCAGACGGTCAAGTCTGGCGCCAATGTTAATATTACTTTTACCCATTATTCTACTCCTTAAATTTTTTATTAATTATTTTTTAATTTTAAAATTATTTTATATTAAATTTTTCTTTCAGCACCCTCAAGCTCCTGTTCAAGCTCTTGTTCCATTATTGACCAGGCTTTACTGAAGTCAGCGTCTTTGTTCCACAGTGCAGGAGGTCCTAAAACTACCAAGTCAGCCCCTGCCTCATACAGAGGTCTGTATAAATCCTTGTTCATTGAGCCGTCGGCTTCAATAAGGAAGTTAAGTCCACGTTCTTCTTTGATTTTAGCCAGTTGGTTAATCTTAACAAACATTTGAGGGTCAACCGGCTGACCTGCGATGCCCGGGTCAACAATCATAATTGTTACCTTGTCAAGCAAAGGAAGATAATATTCAATGGTGCTTAGTGGAACTGATGGACTTAAAGCAACGCCTGCTTTGCATCCAAGCTCCTTTATTTTGTGTATTGTTACGAATGCGTCACCCTCAATGCAGTCTGTGTGAGGTGTTATGTATGCAGCACCCGCTTTTGCGAATACCTCAAGATACTTCTGAGGATGTTTTACCATAAGATGTGCGTCCATTGGCTTAAGATTATCTATGTGTTTATTAAGATAATCAAGATAATCAGGGCCGATTCCGTAGCTTGGAACATAAACGCCGTCCTTTATATCCATATGAAGATAATCGGACTTTTCATTTATCAGCTTTACCTGTTCCTCAACCTTAAACAAATCACAGCATCCTACCGAGGGAGCAATCATAAGCTTTCTCATTGAAATTACCTCCTTAATACCTGACATTCAATCAATCGTCGTAATCGTATGTGAAAATAACCTTGATGGCTTCTTTCTTAGCCATTGCGTCAAAGCCCTCTCTCCACTGAGAAAGACCAAGTCTGTGAGTAATCATTGGCTGAACCTTGATTTGTCCTGACTCTAAAAGTCTTATGCAGTTTCTCCAAGAGGTTGAGTCATAAGCCATATGACCGATGATACTCTTGTTCCAGGAGGTGATGTCGTTGATTGAGAATTCAAGTGGCTTAAAGCCCATACCAACACGAACAATCTCAGCATTTGGTCTTGTCATTTCAAGTGCCTGCTTAAGGGCAATGTTAGCACCTGAACATTCAATTACAAGTCCTAAGTTATCTCTGCCACAGATTTCTGTACATCTTGCAACAACATCTTCCTTTGAACCGTTCACACAATGTGTTGCGCCAAGCTCTTTAGCAACAGGGAATCTAACCTTTACGTCATCGTCAAGACCAACCATTACAATGTTTACAGCACCCATCAGCTTTGCAACCTGTACTGAGAAAAGACCAAGAGGACCTGTGCCGAAAACTACAACATCCTGTCCCGGAATCAGGTGTGACTGCTGAGCTACTGCCTTGTAAGCATTACAGATTGGGTCAAGCACTGCTGCCTCTTCATACTTAACACCCTCAGGGATTTCCCAGATTGCGTGTTTGTGAATTGCGAGAATCTCGCCGGGAACCTTGCAATACTTTGAAAATCCACCGCCCCAAGTATTGTTGTCAAGTCCAAGGTTAACCTTGTGTTCACAACAAAGGAAATCTCCGCTTTCACATGCAGGGCAAACTCCGCAAACATATGCGCTGTTGTCGGAAACAACCCTTTGACCAACATGCCAGTCCTTTACATTCTCGCCTACCTCAACGATTTCGCCTGCAAATTCGTGGCCACGAACTGACTGCTGTTGATCAGGTGTGATGTTTGTGTCGTCATAACCGTTGTCAACATTCCAGTGCTTCATATCAGCACCACAAATTGCTGCAGCCTTGATTTCAATGATAAGGTCGTTAGGTCCGCAAACCGGAACCGGATAATCCTCCATCATTTTGTAGCCACCAAAAGCTGTTCCAAATCTCTTTAAAGCATGCATAAATTCTTACTCCTTTTTCTCCGCTTTTTGCGGTTATTTTTTTGACATCTTTATAATAATACATATTTTTGTGGATTTCAAGCATTTTTTATGTTTGTTTCAAACATTTGTAGGAATACACAAAAGAAATGCCGATTTATTGTGCATTATAACATATGCACAAATATTATCCACATATTTTTCAATTTTATTTATAATTTATAGCCACATAATTCTTGATTTTTCCCTTTTATCCCCCGGAGTTTATTTTTCGTAAATACCACTAAAATTCTGAAATACGCAGAAAATTCTTTGTTTTCAACATTTTATTTGCCATTTTCCATATTTTATGGAATTTTTGTTGTAATCAACACATAGCACCTATACATCCTCAACACTAAAGCCATTATTTTTTGAAAACCATACTATAATTATAAGATTCCCTGTGATTTTACATCTGTATCAAGGGGAAATTTCTGTATTTCAGACATGTATTCATTCAGTTAGTACTGATTTTTTTTTTT
>JBJEPA010000152.1:0-6830 GCA_051880995.1 Ruminococcus sp. | reverse complement strand
GTAAGGGGAGGTGTCACCGTCAAGGTGACGGAGGGGTTGTAAAAGTGTTCTCTGTTACTTTCTTTGTCTTAAGATATAACAAAGAATTACAATCCTATTAAAATATTAACTTAATCACAACTGCCTACTGACAAACCCTCCACCGCAAGCGGTCCCCCTCCCTTTACACAAGGGAGGCGGTGTTAGTATGCAAGCGGTCCCCCTCCCTTTACACAAGGGAGGCGATTGGGATGGCAAAGCGTGACAGCTTTTTCTGGCGAAAACGGCAAACCCTTTACCCCGTTGGGGCATTTCCCTTAGCAAGTGAATATTCATCTGAGGTAGGCTGTCTATATCCCGAAAATAGACTTGTACTGTGTCATATCATAAAAAACACAGGAATATAATGGAGAAAGCTAAGGTAAAGTTTAAAATCAATTTAACAAAAAATAGGCAAGATTTTACTTTAGAATGGTTTTTGATTTAACAATGGGGGAGTAACATTTAATTGTACTTAGGAAGTAGTGAAGAACAGTTAATTTATTCCGGTACAATCTATATTTTTTATAAAAAGAGGTAAAGAAAAAATGAAAAAATTATTATGCACAGTTTTAGCCGGAACAGTCCTTGCACTTTCCTGTGCAGGTTGCGGTTCAAGCGACAGCAACAGCGACAAGGACACAGACAACAGCGGAGTAACAGGAGAAATCACAGTTGTTTCCAGAGAGGACGGTTCAGGCACAAGGTCAGCCTTTACAGAGCTACTGGGAATCGTTGATGAAGAAGAAAACGACGCTACAACAGAAACAGCAGAAATCACAAACAGCACATCTGTTATGATTACAACAGTAGAGGGCAACAAAAATGCAATCGGCTATGTTTCCCTCGGCTCACTTTCAGACACAGTAAAGGAAGTTAAGGTTGACGGTGTTGAGGGTAATGCCGAAAATGTTAAGAACGGTACATACAAAATCTCCCGTCCATTTAACCTTGCTTACTACGACGGCAAGCTTTCAAAAGTAGCTCAGGACTTTGTTGACTTCATTATGAGCAGTGACGGTCAGGCAATTGTTGACAAAGAGGGCTACATCTCCGTTGAGGACGGCGAGGCTTACAAGTCAAGCGGTCTGAGCGGTAAGGTTACCCTTGCAGGTTCAACATCAGTTGCTCCCCTTATGAATGTAATTGCAGATGAATACAAAAAGCTGAATCCTGATGTGTCCATCGAAATTCAGGAGTCAGGTTCATCAGCAGGTATTCAGTCAGCAATGCAGAAGGCTGTTGATATCGGTATGTCATCCCGTGACCTTGAAGAGGACGAGGCAAAATCCCTTGTAACAAAGCAGATTGCAATGGACGGTATTGCGGTTGTGGTAAACAAAGAGAATACTATTGACGCACTTACCTCCGACCAAATCAAGTCCATTTACCTTGGCGAAACAACAGCCTGGGAGGATGTACAGTAAAGATTTTCGGGCAGGGGGTAACCTCTGCCCATACTTATGGCAACTACTGAGAAGATTAAAGATTTAGAATCTTCTGCCACAATAAAAAGGAGAATTAATTTGAGTAATGTAAAAGAAAAATTAATGAAGATGGTTTTCCTTTTGTGTGCCTGCATTTCAATTATTGCGGTAATAATCATATGCCTGTTTATCTTTGCAAACGGTGTTCCGGCAGTAAGCGAAATCGGTTTTTTTGATTTTATATTCGGCACTCATTGGAAGCCGTCCTCTGGGGAATATGGAATTTTCCCTATGATTGTAGCCAGCATATATGTTACGGCAGGGGCAATCATAATAGGTGTTCCCATTGGACTTTTGACAGCGGTTTTTCTTGCGAAATATTGTCCTAAAAGGCTGTACAAGGTGATAAAGCCACTAATCAATCTCCTTGCCAGCATTCCGTCCATTGTTTACGGATTCTTTTGCCTGGTGGTTGTTGTTCCTATTATTCAGGAGCTTACAAATACAAGCGGAAAGGGAATTCTCACCGCCTCAATTCTTTTGGGAATTATGATTTTGCCAACCATCATAAACACCTCTGAGTCCTCCATTAGGGCTGTGCCGGATATGTACTACGAAGGTGCCCTTGCCCTTGGAGCAACAAAGGAAAGAAGTATTTTTAAAACAGTAATTCCCGCCGCCAAAAGCGGAATTATGTCGGGTATTATCCTTGGCATAGGCAGGGCAATCGGCGAAACTATGGCGGTTGTTATGATTGCAGGTAACACGCCTATTATGCCAAAGGGAATTACAAGCAGTGTAAGAACTTTAACAAGTAACATCGTTATGGAAATGGCATATTCCTCAGGACTTCACCAAAAGGCTCTTATAGCCACAGCTATGGTGCTGTTTGTGTTTATCCTGATTATCAACATATGCTTTTCAATTATAGTCAGAAAGAAGGAGAAGTAATGAGCAAGCTGAAAACATATCTGAAACATCCATTCTCCTTTCTGATGTTGCTTTTGCTGGTGACAGCCGCAATAATAACTGTTGCCTCAATTATATTCATCATCATTTACATACTTGAAAAGGGTATTCCCAACCTGACAGGGGATTTGTTTAGCCTACACTTTAATTCAAAGAACCAGTCAATGCTCCCCTCAATCATCAATACGGTGTCCATCACATTTCTCACCTTGCTTTTTGCTGTTCCCATAGGTATATTTTCTGCAATATACCTTGTTGAGTACGCAAAAAAGGGCAGTAAGCTGGTTAAGGTAATCAGAATCACAACAGAAACCCTTGCCGGTATTCCGTCAATTGTATTCGGTCTGTTTGGATTTCTTGCATTCGTAATCACCCTTGGCTGGAACTACTCAATGATTTCCGGTGTGCTTACCCTTACAATGATGGTACTTCCCACCATAATCAGAACTACCGAGGAGGCACTTTTGGCTGTTCCCGACTCATACCGAGAGGGTTCATTCGGACTGGGTGCCGGCAAGCTGAGGACAATTTTCAGGATTATTTTGCCCTCTGCTGTTCCGGGAATTTTGTCAGGCGTAATCCTTGCCATAGGCAGAATTGTTGGTGAAACTGCCGCTTTGATTTACACATCGGGAACAGTAGCCGACACAGCCACAAGCCTGATGGACTCTGCAAGAACATTGTCCGTTCACCTGTACTGTCTTTTGAACGAAGGACTTTTTACAGACCAGGCATACGCAACTGCAGTAATTCTTTTATTGCTTGTTGTGGGCATTAACGCATTGTCAAACTTTGTGGCAAAGAAAATTGCAAAAGTATAAGGAGTAGTAATGAGTAAATTTGATATAAATAACCTTGTGCTTCACTACGGAGATTTCAAGGCGATTAAGGGAATTGACCTGAACATTAACGAAAAGGAAATCACATCTTTCATAGGCCCCTCAGGCTGTGGAAAGTCAACTGTATTAAAGACGCTAAACAGAATGAACGACCTTGTGGAGGGTTGTAAAATTGAGGGGGAAATCCTCCTTGACGGAGAAAACATCTACAAGGATATGGATGTAAATCTCCTTAGAAAAAGGGTTGGTATGGTATTTCAAAGACCAAATCCTTTTCCAATGAGTATTTACGACAACCTTACCTACGGGCCAATCACCCACGGAATCCGCAAAAAAAGCAAGCTGAATGAAATTGTGGAAACAACCTTAAGGCAGGCGGCTCTTTGGGACGAGGTTAAGGATATGCTGAAAAAGTCAGCACTTTCACTTTCCGGCGGTCAACAGCAAAGGCTTTGTATTGCAAGGGCATTGACAGTTAACCCTGAGGTTATCCTTATGGATGAGCCAACCTCTGCACTTGACCCTATTTCCACCTCAAAAATCGAGGACTTGACCCTTGAACTGAAAAAGGACTACACAATCATAATCGTCACCCACTCTATGCAACAGGCGGCAAGAATTTCTGACAAGACAGCATTCTTCCTCCTTGGGGAAGTTATAGAATACGGCGACACACATCAAATCTTTTATAAGCCGAAAAACAAGAAAACAGAAGATTATATTTCAGGAAGGTTTGGTTAATTATGCGAGATAAATTTGCAAAGCAGTTAGATGATTTATATGTCAGCGTAAAGGATATGGGAATCCTGTGCGAAAAGGCAATTGAAAAGGCGGCAAAGACAATACTTTCTAACGACAGCAACGAAGAAAACTATGTTGCCCTTGTAAAGGAAGTGGATAACTACGAAAAAGAGGTTGACCAGAAGGAAAGAGAAGTGGAAAACCTGTGTATGCGACTTTTGCTCCATCAACAGCCTGTGGCAAGTGATTTAAGGACAGTTTCATCTGCACTAAAGCTGATTTCAGATATGGAGAGAATCGGCGACCAGGCGTCGGACATTACAGAGCTTTCAAAGTACATTAGGAATTGCAGTCTGCACCACAAGCTTCACCTTAGCGAAATGTTCTCCGAAACCATAAGCCTTGTTAAAAAATCGGTTGACTCATTTAGTAACCACGACCTTGACAAAGCCAAGGAGGCAATAGAGGGCGACGACAAGATTGACGGACTTTTCAACAAGGTTAAGGCGGAACTTATTAGCATAATCAAGGAAGATACAGATGCAGAGCTGTGCATTGACCTCTTGATGGTGGCAAAGTACCTTGAAAGAATCGGCGACCACGCAGTAAACATTGCCGAATGGGTGGTTTACTCCATTGAGGGTGTTCACAAGGATATTTAATTATTCCAAGCCGCAATTATGTCATTCCGAGCTTGTCGAGGAATCCCCTACCTTTACCACCTACTATGTTAGCGAAATCATGCTTTCCTATAACCTGATAGTGTCTATTTATTCACTACTGCTATCCTTTCAGATTCTTCAGTCGCTTTGCTCCCTCAGAATGACAGAGGAGAAAAAACACATAATATCTTTAGGACAGGGTCACCTGTCCTTTTTTAGTTTTATTATGCTCCTTATTATTTAACATAGATTTAACATTGAAAAAGCATTATATTTTACATAGATTAGTTACAATGTAAGTGAAATAATGAATTAATAATGGAGAATGCTATGAGTATTTTTAACGTTTTAAATCTGGTAGGTGGACTTGCCCTGTTCCTGTTTGGTATAAACTTTATGGGGGATGCCCTTGAAAAGAGAGCCGGAGGAACCTTGCAAACAGTCCTTGCAAGAATAACCTCCAGCAAATGGAAAGGACTTTTGCTTGGTATTGCAGTTACTGCCGTAATCCAATCAAGCTCCGCCACAACTGTTATGGTTGTAGGCTTTGTAAACTCCGGAATTATGGCACTAAGACAAGCCATCAATGTTATTATGGGTGCCAATATCGGTACAACAGTAACCTCCTGGCTGTTGAGCCTTACAGGAATTGAAAGCGACAACATCTTTGTCAGCCTGTTAAAGCCGTCATCCTTTACCCCTATACTTGCCTTAATCGGAATTATTCTGTTTATGTTCCTTAAGAGCAATAAAAGCAAGGATATTGGACAAATTCTTCTCGGTTTTGCTGTTTTGATGTTCGGAATGGAAACAATGAGTGACGCTGTTGCACCACTAAAGGATGTTCCGGAATTTCAGAACATTCTTCTAATGTTCAGCAACCCGATTTTGGGCGTTATTGCCGGTGCTGTGCTAACAGCTATAATTCAAAGCTCTTCTGCATCTGTTGGTATTTTGCAGGCACTTTGTTCAACAGGACAAATCACCTTTGGCTCTGCAATACCCATTATTATGGGACAGAATATCGGTACCTGTGTTACAGCACTTATTTCCTCAATCGGTGCAAACAAGGGTGCAAAGCGTTCTGCTGTTGTTCACCTTTGCTTTAACATTGGCGGTACTGTAATCTGGCTTGGACTTTTTGAACTTGCAAATCTATTTTTCAGTTTTGACTTCCTTAATGACCAAATAGGTGTTATGGGAATAGCTGTGGTTCACACAGTGTTTAATGTTCTGTGCACACTTACATTCCTACCTCTCACAGGTAAGCTTGAAAAACTTGCTTGTCTTATCGTCAGAGATGACCATAAGGAAGACCAGAAGTTTGAAGTACTTGACACAAGACTATACGCAACTCCTGCTGTTGCACTTGAAAACTGCGCAAAGATGGTTAACGAAATGGCAAATGAGGCTGTTTCATCAATCAAGGACTCCTTTAGTCTTCTTATGAAGTATGACCAGGCTGTTGCAGAAAAAATCAAGGAGTCTGAAAAGACAGTTGATAAATATGAGGACAAAATTGCAAACTACCTTTTGGGACTTTCAAGCCTTAGTATTTCCGAAAAGGACAGCCTTGCAATTTCAAAATATCTACACATAATCGGTGACCTTGAAAGAATGTCAGACCACTCTGTAAATTTAATGGAATCTGCAAAAGAAATCAATAATAAAAAGCTAACATTCTCCGATAGTGCAAAGGCAGAAATTAACCAGATGTGTAATGCGGTAATTGAAATTCTGGACTATACAATGAAAACTGTTATCGATAACGACCTTTCCTCAGCCGCCGAAATCGGACCTTTGGAGGAGGTAATTGATGCCCTTAAAAATAAACTCCAGAAGAACCACATTAAAAGACTTCAGAATAACGGATGTACTATTGAAATGGGCTTTATCCTGTCTGATATTACAACGGTTATGGAAAGAATTTCTGACCACTGCAACAAAATTGCCCTGTGTATTATCGAAATCCAAAGGGAGAGCCTGGGACTTCACCAGCAAAGCAAATATCTCAAAAAATCAAATCCGCTATTCCAGCAAAAGTACGAGAGTTATTACGAGAAGTATATGACTACTTGAGAGTTGTGAGTAATTAGAGCTGATGTACAGCCAGCCTCCCTTGTGTAAAGGAAGGTACCTCTTGCTCCCTCCCAACAGCCTCCCTTGTGTAAAGG
>JBJEPA010000151.1:0-6843 GCA_051880995.1 Ruminococcus sp. | reverse complement strand
TTTCGTGGGAATATCAACTTCAATGATTCTATCGAGATAATCTTCGGGAAAGTTAATACGATATGCTTTTACATTCATATTTATGTTGTAGGTTTCTAAAAGTGGCTTTATTTGATCGCTTGCATCTATTGAATCTATGTCGTGGGTTGACCTGTAAATCTTCTCCATCAGTACAAGTGCACTGCCTCCCACTATTACGCACGAATACATATCCGGCGTCGTATCTAACAACTCCATATCTTTATCAACCTGCAAAAGCCTGCTTATTATTTCATCTCTATATAGATCCATTAATATTCCTCATCATTTATATTACTTTTTCATTAATAGTATTATTCTATTCATATTATATTATTATTGTTTTCTTTTGTCAATGTCATACTCAATCTTTAGTGTACTTATATAAAACAGCAAACTGCCACTACTTCTTGTGAAGTGGATTATTAAAACACTATATATTGTATAATTTCACAAAATATTGTGGGATGCTTACAAAATTCGCAGTAAATTCTTTACAAGAAATATCGCAAACATAAAAAATGCAGAACATGGCCTTTTTCTTTTAGAACATTTGTGCTATAATATATGTAGGTAAGAACAAAAACCGGTATTGAATAATGTGCATCGTTTTAGAAGTATGATATTTAGTCGAATGAAGGAGAAAATCATTATGAAAGAAAATAGTTTAGTACTGCCGTTAGATGCAGTCAAGGAAATGAACAAGCAATTAGAGGCATTGGATAAAAACTATAAAATTGTTTTTAGCGAAGATTTATTCTTTACTATCCAAGATGTAATGCGAATTACACACTGGTCGAAAAAGACTGTTGAGGATTTATTTAATAACCCAGCCTTCCCCTCAACTGATTTGGGTAAAAAGAAATTGGTGCTTAAATCGGCTTTTATTGATTTCTTTTCAGTAAAAAGATGCAGAGCCGACAAGAATTTTTGGAAATAGTGAATGAAACTAATCAGGGTGAATGGATATGAAGAAAGCGAATAAGAAGCGAAACAGCAATGGTGAAGGAACAATATTTTTTGACGAAAGATACAATCGTTGGAGATGCCAGATAAGTTACAAAACATTTAGTGGTTCAAGTGCAAGAAAAAGTATTTCCGGCAAAACGAAAACCCAGGTAATTAACAAGCGGAATAAACTGTTGTGCGAAATTGAAAAGGGTAGAATTACCGAAACTACAAATGCTACGATAGTTGATTTACTAAAGGAAGACGCAAAATTTGATTATGACATAAATGCCATCAAGGACGCCTCCTACAACAGAAGAATTTTTACTATCAATATAATTGAAAAAAGTCCATTAGGCTCTATTCCCATAGTAAAAATCCAAGAAAAGCAAATCAATGCTTTTCTTATATCCTTAAAATCAACATACACTAACAGCGTCATCAGTAAGGTTTACAGTGCCATTTCAAAGGCATATAATCTGGCAATAAACAAACAATTAATGTCCTACAATCTAATGGACAGTCCCTTTATCAAAAGACCGATTTCCGATAAACAGGACAAGAGTATTGACGCCTTTACTTTAGAGGAAGAAAAGGCTTTTTTAACAGCTTTGTCAGAATTAAAGCTGAACAAAAATGCTATTGATTACAGACCGCTTTTCCGTATTGAGCTTTTGGCCGGTTTAAGGATGGGGGAAATTTGTGCCCTTACACCAAAGGATATTGATTTTATAAACGGTGTTATTCATGTGCGAAATACCGTCACAAGAGGCATTGATTACGAAATAAAGCTGGGTAACACCACAAAAACCCATAAAGGCATACGAGATGTTCCCATCAACAGTTGCCTGGTGCCTGTGCTTAAAAAGGCTTTGTCTAATTACAGAAAAAACGATGACAATTTGCTTTTTTACAACTTCAAAAGCAACAGACCAATTTCCACACAGCAGGTAAACAGCGCTTTCGGCAGAATCCGCAAAAAGGCAAATATAAATGTAAGTGGCGGTCAACACCTATTAAGACACACATTTGCCACAAGGGCAATAGAGTCAGGCGTTTCTGCCAATGTTCTGAAAAATTGGATGGGACACTCTGATATATCTATTACCCTGAATACATACTGCAATGTATTTGACAAGATGAATAATAAGGCAATGGATATGTTTGAAAGCTACTGCAAAGGTAATTTGCCCCTATGAAAATAGCCCATATTTTTTCATGAAATACGGGCTTTTGGTGCACTATTTTGCAATTATACATTTTTGTAATTTACACGCTCATTGTTCCGTCTGCAAGGTCTTTGGATACAAATGAAATAAAGTAAAATGGTATAGTTAAAAGTTTTCGTTCCGAATTGTAACCATAGTTATTTTTTGAAACTTTAATAGCGTACTCAAATTTGTTGTGATTTTCAAACTTTTCCAGAGAATTAAGCGTACCTTTCCCCTTCTTCACATCAATGGGATACAGCTTATTGTTGGACTCAACAATAAATTCAAGCTCAGCTGACGCTCTCCCCTTCCAGTAGAACAATTTATGCTCCTTTGCAATAAGTTCATTTGCAACAAAGTTTTCAAAGAAAATGCCTGACAGAGTGTTATCCCTTTTACTTGATATGAATGAGGTCGCATTGATACCACTTTGATATGAAAACATACCAATATCGCCCAGAAATAAACGAAAGTTACTTTCATTATCAGGCATAAGCGGCATTGTAATATGTTCTTTTAGTTGGAAAGATTGATTAACGATATGAGCCATTGTCAACCACTGAATAGAGGTAGCATAATCTCTTGTTTTGCTTTTTTCCTCTATAAGTCCGGGCGAAAAATTTTTTGACTCCTTGTTAAGTTCATTGAAGATATTTGTGAACAATGTACGGGAACGCAAAATCGCCTCAGGACTTGCCTGATACAGCTCCATATCTGAAAGGTAATTATCATACAGAACCTTTAGTAATTCCCTTGACTCAAAAAGATTTTCACCGTCAATATATGCTTCTACCGCTTCGGGCATACCGCCAACAAGCAAATATTTATACACCTGTTCCATTGCCAACTCATGGATATTGGTATCAAGGGGAGTTTTGTTTTCGTATGCCTTTTTAATTGTATCGTAAAGCATACTGTTACTGTTCATAAGAAACTCATCAAATGTCATCGGATAAACGGTAATTTGATTTATCTTTCCCACCGGGAAAAGAAATTTACCGTCATTTCCTGAACCTCTTTTATGTGTTTCTCTTTGAATCTTAATGCGTACCATTGAGCCTGTGGCAATAACAGGGATTTGCCTGAAATCTTGGCAAAAATATTTAAGGGAAGAAACTATGTTGGGACATTCCTGCACTTCATCAAATATCAACAGTGTATTTTCGTTGATTTGTTTTCCTTTAAGCAGTGATATATATTCGATAATTTTCTTTGCATTGGCAGTCTTAGTGCAAAAATCCCTGATTTCGTCCTCAATTTTGCAGTCAATGTAAATGTAGTGACCCTTGTAGTAAGTTTCAGCAAAAATATCTTTGACAAGGTAGGTTTTGCCAACTTGCCTTGCACCCCAAACAATCATAGGTTTTTTGCGTTTGCTGTTATTCCATTCTATAAGCTTTTGCAGTGCATTTCGTTTCATAGAAGTTTCTCCAATCCAATTAGTGAATACATTATATCATAACTTGCACCAATTTTAAAGTTATTTCTTGAATTAATTGCACCATTTACAATGTTTTTTCGTTAATTAATTGCACCTTTTTCAAGGTTTTTATACTAATTATTTGCACCTATGAGTATTTTATTCAACATTAACATCTTCAAAATCCCCTGTTGCACCAATGTCGTCAACTTAAGAACATTTACACTCAGCGGTCTGCACTGCTTGTTCTGTCATTCTGAGGGAGCAAAGCGACTGAAGAATCTGAAAGGATAGCAGTAGTGCCTACAACGACACTATCAGGTTATATGAAAATACAGGTTCTCTAACAAAATAGGTGGTAGAGGAAGGGGATTCCTCGACAAGCTCGGAATGACAGTGTGTGAATTTTTCCTTAAGTTGACGACATCCCGTGTTGCACCAAAACTGCACCAAAATTTATTTTACCAAAACACACCCCTGAAAAATGGCTTAAACACTGACTTTTTTAAGGAGATAGAAATTATGTTATATGGTCACCCGCACCAAAAAAGGCTCGGTTCGTATGAACTTGAGCCTTCTTTTTATACCCCAAAAACCGCATTACAAAGCCATTCTTTAATTTTAAAGTATTTCAGTATATTTTTGATAATCCTTCAAATTGCACCATTTTGGCACATCCGTTGCACCAAAAATGCACCGAACTTCATACTAAACGGCAGTTCAAAAACTGCCGTCTAATTTATTAAGATTCTCTTATAATTTGGTTATTAAGTTTACTAAATATTTTTGAATTTTTGTAGCATCTTTTACGGTAACAGTTCCGTCTTTGTCCGTTTCGGCAACATCTACCTGCTTGTAGTCAAGCTCAGCGTCCTTTGCTACATATCGCTGAATCAGAGTAACATCCTTAATGTTAACTTCTCCATCAAGATTTACATCACCAATCAATCCGGAAGTAAACACATCTGCTTTTGCGGAATATTTTGCAAATCCATACTCGTCTTTTGTACCACTGTCCTTGTCAAGAATGTAGAAGTTGTTGTAATTATTAAGAGAAAGGTCAACTGTTTGTTCTGTCGCAATACTGTCGTTAAATATTATGTATTTATATTCACTGCTGAACATTGCTTTGTATATGTCAACACCGTTTTCGTCCTTACCTATAAAGTACGCTGGAACTCCGGGCCAATCGGCAATGGCACCGGCACCGTTCCATACATAGTAATTCACCTTTTCCCAACCTTGGGTATTTGCGAAATATATGGTAGTTATATCATCATCTGACGGTTCTATCACAGAAAATTCGTCAAATCCATACTGTTTTGATATCCAGTTTGCTCTTGCGTAAATCCAATCCTTTAGATAGGAAATCTCACCGTCATAATTTGCCTGATAGCTTGAAGTAAGCCCTGAATCATTAAATGCACAATACCACGCAAAATTCCACTTGACATAGTTATTAAATCTTGCCTGAGATATTGATTTTTCATATTCGTCAACACTTTTCAGCCTATCCCCCAAAGCTGTACCTTTTCCAAGTATTACTTTTATAGCCGGAACAAATCTCTCTTTCCACACTGATTTGCAAAATTCTTCAAAGGTTTGCCCACTGCCGGAAGTACCTTGTACCGTAAATGCTTTTCCGTAAGGGTTCACACTTTTGCGGTATGTGGCGGTTCTTGTGGTCCAGCCGGTATAATGACAGGTTGAATTTGAGCATCCGTCACGAACGCAGTCAACTGCGCCCAAGGTTGAATCCATGTCCCATATTGGGCAAGCATAGAATTTCTTTTCATCAGCATTGTAGGTGAAATACGTACTTGTGTAACCGCCGTCACAGTTTTTACCGAAATCTTGCATAAGATACATTGTTGCAAGACTATCCAGGTCACATATTTTCTCAAGGTCGGACATTGTTCCCTTGTACAGGGCATCCTCAAGCTTTTGGTATGTACTCTTTATAAAATTATATTTTGCACTCAGGCTTTCGTCCTCAGGAGTGTAACCGTCAAGGTCGGAAGTTTTGCATACAACATGGTAACCCTCGTCGGATACAAAATAAACATCATTGGCATAATTCCAAATATCTACCTCCACAAGAAAACTGAAGTCGGAATCAACATCATCTGAGGTGTCTTTTAGTGATACAAGGGAATTTTTGCCTAAGTCAACCTTTTGACTGATTAAGTAGCAACCTCTGTAAATGCCGTTAATATAAAAATCAATATAGCTCACATTGGGTGCATAGGGAGAGCCCACCTCGTTTGCAAGGTCATACATAATTTTGTTTCTCAGCATAGTAGAATCCATAGCGCTGGAAATCAGAGAAAACTTTTTGCTTGTAATGTTGCCTATTGTTGTCATAGAGTTGAATTGCAGGTTAAAAGGCTTTTTTTCGCTGTGTTTCCAGTTGGTGTTTCCTCTGCCCTTGATTTTTTTCAGGGTTGTTTCTTCTATACCGTTACTGCTTACAATGGCGCAGGAAGAGCCTGAAACAGAATTTTCTTTATTAGCAGTAAGGAATGAATAAAAATCGCTTTCCACCGTATTGCCGTCACAGTCAGTATAAACACCGGTGGCATCGTTCACATAAACAGATGCTTCTGCGTCGCTTTTGTAGATTATCAAAGTGTAGTTTTTACTATCCCTCGCCACAGTGATTTCCGTTCCCGGGGAGTAGTTTATAACCTGAGAGGTGTGAGGTTCAACGGTAATGCTGTTATCTATTGTAACAACATCCGGGTAGTTATTGTAAAGCTCTACCTGATTATCCGAGGATATTGAAGGTAGGAATAAGTATTTAACATCTTTCTTTGAGTTCATACCCGACTGAGTTTCCCATTTTTGCCATGCTTCGGTGCTTTCTCCTCCTGCAGTGGCATGGGCATAGATACCCCATTCATCAGTGCTTGCAAAAGAGGGAACAACATTTGTATTTGTTATCAGTTCATCACCCTCGGCAGCATAAGAGATAAAAACCGAGGAAAGTATCATCAGCATGGAAAGTACAACAGATAAAATCTGCTTAGGAAATTGTCCAATTTTCATAGTAATCACCTTTCTAAAATTCAAAGCTGTAAACTACTAACCAAGATAATAATATAATACATATTGGTGAATGTCAACAATTTATCGTGCTTATATGTGTATTTTTCGTGAATATTTTGTTAATATATATCTTTATACAATGTGTCGTACTCCTATCTCCTTACGGACGGATAACAGACAGAAATGAATAATGACGAG
>JBJEPA010000150.1:0-6879 GCA_051880995.1 Ruminococcus sp. | reverse complement strand
CTGTTTCATCAATAAGTGTTACCTTACCTGTAGTATTATTAAGAATATACTTATTGTCGGGAACGGAAACTTCTTTTACCTTGTAATATGTATTTACAGGCAAGTTTTCCCAAGTGAATTTACCGCTTGCGTCAGTTGAATAACTGTTTGTATTTGCTGAATTGTTTACTGCACTCCAAGTAGCCTTGTTATCTGTTGAACGATAAAGAGCAAATTCTACATTCCTAATGCCCTTGTTTGAAAGGGCGTC
Source organism: Ruminococcus sp. (assembly GCA_051880995.1). Classification (GTDB taxonomy): domain Bacteria; phylum Bacillota; class Clostridia; order Oscillospirales; family Acutalibacteraceae; genus Ruminococcoides. The sequence continues at coordinate 6,629 of JBJEPA010000150.1, read as the reverse complement.
CATCTTATTGATAGTTACATTTGCATAGTTTGTTTGATTCTTTGGATAAGCATATACATCATATAACCACTTATCCCCTGTTGTTGCTGTAAATGGAACAGAAACAACGAATGGAGCTGTTTCCTTAGTCACCTGTGCAGGGTGAGATGTTTCCTCAACATAATAAATTCCGAGTTTTAAGTTAGAAAATTTTGCTACACCGTTGATGTCTGTTGTAACTGACTTGATTTCATCAGCACTACCGAGCATTGTCTTTGCTTCCGTTACAGTAGGAAGTGCCTTACCGTCTGTTCCAAAATATTTATCAACCGGAGCAATTCTTGAAATTTTGAAAGTTACATCTGAAAAAACCTTTGCGTCATTAGGAATATTGCCACCCTCAGACACTCTGCTTTCCTGTTCGCCTGTTCCAATATGTGTTGCAGTCGAAACATCTTTCATTTCGTATTTTGTTACTGTAAGTGAGGCTTTTCCGTTCATTGTCATATCAACAAGAGGGGAATTGCTCTCACTTGCACTTACTGCTACAGTTGACGGAATCATTGTAGCCAACATTAATACTGACGCTACTCCCGACAAAATTCTTTTAATCGGCTTTTTAAGTCTTTTCTTTTTCGTGTTCTTACTTTTAAACATAATAAAATTCCTTTCTTTTTATAGTTTTTTATATAACAATTAAATTAATTAATCACTTGCTTATTGCAAGAGATAAAAGAAATAAAAAACTAATCAATTACAATAAGCAAGATAAATTAATTAACTAATTATTTATTGAATGAATTTAGATATTGATATGAATTATTTGTGATTTTCCAAATTATTTCTTCTTGCGTCTATCGTAGATGATATATCCACCAATAGCTACAAGCAAAACACAAATAATGCTAACTAAAACAATATTCAGCGTTTCCATATTACTTTCCTTTCCACCGGTTACAGGTAAATCATATACTTGATTGTTTATGATAGTTTTACTAACGGTTGGATTCTTATATGTGAGGTTATTAATTTCCACATAATCTTTTAGCAGATTATATCCATTAATTGTTTGTACCTCTTTTACATAGTAATTATTTCTGATAGGTAGATTGTTGAATTCCACCTTACCGTTATTGTCGGTATATACAACATAGCTTTGAGTACCGCCCTTTGCGTATGTAGCGGTGTTTCCAACCACGCTCATTGGGACAACATTTTTGTTATTATCGCAAAGAACATAGCCAACGCCTTTTAGCTTATCCCCTGTTGTATTCTCTTTTGTAATATTGATAGTACCCTTTATAAGCACATTATCAAATGTTACTTTAGACGGAACAGAAGTAGAGTTAATTATGACAGTTTTGGCACTTTGAGCTTCATAGCGTTCCGGTAATTCATAATCATTTATATTCTGAGAACCGGTAACTGCTCCTGCTTTTAATTCACCCAATTCCTTAATTGTATAAGTAATTGTTTCTCCTTCTTCGGTTGTCAAAAACAGTTTGCTTGCAGTTGCCACACCGTTATCGTCAGTTTGTACAATAACTGAAGAATTATCTGTACCTGTAACAAGGAAAGCAATACCCGAAATCACATTATCTTCTGAAGTCTTATTGATTTGTATATTTCCTACTTTTCTATAAGTAGAAATTACAGTTATATCATTATTATCAGTAGTTTTAATTTCTTCGGATTTATTTTCCCAATTAATACGAACCTCTAAATCTTCTGTTTTTATAGACTTGTCGGTTGTAAAGATGAATGAATATGAATCGGTTTTGCCTGCACCAATGGTTACAGTTGGAATTACTCCGTCAACCTCATTGATTATTTTACCTTCATACAAAATCTCAAGCGGTACTGTATATTCTCTGCCTAAATTATCATTACTAACTGTGTACTTTAGTGTTGCATTACTGTTAGCAAGGATTGTATAACCGCTTTCTGTTTTAGTTACATCATCACCTGTAACATCAATAATTTTTGTTGCAAAATTCTTCCATTCAGCAGGAATTAAATTAGCAGTATCTATATTATCTGTTGTTACAAGCTCAGATTGATAATCTTCAGGATAATTTATCGTTGCTTCAACTTTTCGTTCAGAAATATCCCATTGATAATCGTAAAGTAAAGTTATAACCTTTTCTTCATCTGCCTTGAAACTAAGAGTTTTGTTGTAGATTTCTTTACCGTCAATTGTAATGACGCAGGGAGCTGTTTTATCTTGTGACACTTTATTCTTAAAGGTAACTGTAAAACTTCCTACTTCATTTTCATAAATATTATCTACATCAACAGCGGTTGAAGTGTATTTACCACTTTCGTCAACAATAACCTTTCCATTTGTTAGGTCAACAACATTTGTATCATCATCAAAGTCACCGGTCTTACCGTATTTTTTAGTATTGATATTACCTATCTTTACACTAAAATCAGGTGTTGCATTGTTTGTGAAGGTAAATGTTGTTTTTGTACTTGATGTTGATAAAGTTACAAGTTGAGGCTCAGGGGCTATATACTTATCAGGAATTGCATATTGTGCCTCAGTTCCACTATCAGTTACAATATTGCCTGTCTTAAATCCTAACTCTGTAAGATTATATTTAACAAGGGAATTATCTGTATCATAGATAGGTAGATTTTGAATTACCGCAACACCGTTTGAATCTGTAGTTATAACCTTGTTGTATTTACCGTAGGTTTCACTTGCAACAGTCGGTGTTGTTACTCTGAAATTCAAACCGCTTACATTGTTATCGAAAGAATGTTTTGCAATTTCTAAATCACCTTTTTGAAGTGTATCATAGAAAGTATATGACAAATCCTTACCTGACTTGTAAGCCTGTTCAACTTCACTTGCTGTAAATGTATGTTCAGTTTCTGAACCTTGATACCTTTTAGGCACACCGAACCTTTTGATATTGTATTTCAAAACCACACTTCCGCTGTAAACAGGAAGATTCCTAAAAACATAATATCCGGTTGATGTTCCCTCTGTATTACTGTTCACAGAATAGTCTTTACCGGAAATAGTCTTTAAACCTTGCTCTTGGATAGCGTTAGTATCTGTTTCCGGCTTAACAACATATGTACCTTTTGAATAATCAAAATATTCACCCTGAATATATATTTTAATATTAACAGTAGGTGAACCTCGTTTAAGGATTGGGGATTCTACCTCATTAGAAGGTGAAACAGTTGAATATGTTTTATTCAGTCCTGTTACCAAAACCTCAGTATCCGTTTCATAATATACAAAGCAACCCGGCACATTATATCCGTCAGAGTTTGTTGGCAATTTGCCACCTTCACTATTTTTAACTTCTTCAGTTATATCTAAGTCAAAGGTAAAACTATAAATATCTCTGTAGTCAGCTTTCGGAATATGCAATTCAATAGACTGTGTGGTTGTTGTGTTCCTTATATTAAAGCGAGCGTTTGATGTACCGTATATCTGATTAAATGTCTTTCCACAATCAGAACATACTAAAGAACCTACATAGTTTGACTTGCTACTTGAATTATAAGCAAAAGAAAATTTATGACCGGTGTATTTATCTGTATTCTTATCATACTTCTGAACATTAAGCGTAATGGTAGCACCATTGTTTAACTTAAAGTTATTCGTTTGGATATAGTCTTTAATTACAACATTCTTCTTAATGAAGATGTTTTCAAAAATACTTTCAAAAGCAGTTTTTAGTTCTGATTGATTAGAGCCGGATTTATTATATGTGGTGTATTTTTCATCTGCAATGTCATCACAGCCCGAAACCCAACCCATAGCAGTTTGTGCATATGTTTTAGATTCTTCCGGAAATACTCCTTCAAGCACAGTATAAATCGTTGCGTTCTTCCTTGTCTTTTCAGAGGCACTTTTTATATTACTTTCAGTTTCCTTGTCACCGTTAGGTCCACCGTCAGAAACAAATACAATATTTGTTTTTCTTCCACTTTCTTTTTTTGCCAATATTTCATTGGCAATCTCCATAGAGTGGGTATATGATGTACCTACACCACCTTCATCATTTGCACGAATTGTCAGATTGTCAAGAAAGTTCTGTACAGAAGAAACATTATCTATGAACAAGTCATCTTCCTTTATGTTTGAATCAGAAAGGACAGATTCGATTGTATTATTAATACCGTCAGCAACAAGTGTATTGTCTGAACTATCAATTCTATCAGAACATAATATTTTAGCATAAGCGTTACCGTTTACATCACCGGAAAATCCTGCAACACTTATTCTGTTGTCAATATTATTGTAACTGTTTCCTGATACTAAACCTTTTGCAATATTATACACGAAGGAATATTGAGCAAGAATTCTTGAAGAAGGGCATTCACTGTCTGAAGATAAATCACTTGTGTTTGTCGCTCCGGTTGAAATCATTGACGCTGTTTTGTCAAGTTCTAAATGTACATCAATTCCTGTTGTTGCACCTGAGGTATAATTGATATTAACCTGTGCCTTTGTTTTGTCAGTATCAGTCCATTTTGCAGATTTAGTAAGATATGTGCTGTTACCCTCATTATTCTTACCGTATTTCATTCTTTCTGTATCGGACTTTAATTCATCTGTACTACATTCCAAAAAACCTTTGTTGTTTTCCTGTACAAGATTTTTTACTTCCTCAGACAAAGCTAAACTATCAGCTTCAGTTTTTTGATTCTGCACTTTTTCTTCAATGCTTTCCCCAATACTTGAGTACCAGTTTCTTATGCCTGACAAAACATCATTTTTTTCACTTGATGAACTGTCACCAAAAACAAGGTTTTCGTTGAGTAGGATTGTTGAGTAGCCTATGGAGAAAGTTACGCCTTCTGTGACATTAGAACTTTTATATGAAACTTGTTTTAGCAAAACATATTTGATAAAATCACTTAAACTTGTTACTTTAACATTCACCTGAACAGTATCAGATGTTCTTACATAATAATACTTCTGCGGAGAATAAGTAATTGTTTTAAGTGTCTTTTCGCAACCTTCAAAAGCGTTCTGTCCGAAATATCTTACTCGTGACATATTGTTGTTATTGAGGCTGATTGTCTGAAGATTGGTTGCGTCCTCAAAACAGTTATGTGCTAAAATCTCTGTATTCGTTTCAATGGTGTATGTTCCACCTGTTTTAGCCTGCGGATAAGACCAAAGCGTCTTTTTGTCTTTGCTGTAAAGCACACCATTTGATGATACAAACTTTGTGTTATTTGAATTAACACTAAAAGATTTTAACTTTTTACAACCGGAAAACGGTCCATTATGGTACTGTGCCATAATCGTTCCGTCACTTGCAAGAAGATAAGTAAGTTTGCTTATATTCTGTGAAAAATTAATAGTTTCTACATTTACTAAGTTTTCACAGGCTTCCCTATCAATTCTCGTTACAGGAACATTAGCACCAACAACATAACTACCAAATTCTCTTGTGGTTACTACTGTGTTTGCGATATTCAATGTTGTCACATTGATGTTAGGCGGTACAGCATATAACGATAAGTCAACAAAATTTCCGCTTGATACATTGAAACGATATAGTACATTGTTCACTACTTTCAAGTATGAGTTGTCTGAATCCACAACTATGCTTTGAAGTTTAGGCATACTGTTAATGTTTTGACTTCCAAGTGATACAATACTTTTTCCGAGCTTCAAAGTGGTAATGTCAGATTTGTTTGCGAACACTCCATTTTCAACACCTACAACTGTATATGTAATACCGTTGCTCGTAAAGGTATCGGGAATTGTAGCGACACCATTTTTTGTGTTGTTAAACGAACTGAGCCTTACTTTTCCTTTTGATGTGCTTGTATCAATATCTGTTACAGAATACACATTATTACTATTCGTAATTTTATCTCCTACAGATACCGCTGAATCACCAACTGAAAAAAAATCTTTGGTTTTTTTCGCCCTTGTAGCTTCATCACTTGTTGAAGTTGCACTTGATTTAGATTTGAATGAATCAGATAAGTCAACAGCAGTTACACTTAATGGTATTACAGCGGTTGATGAAAGTGTAAGAACGGATAAGGAAATAGCAATAGCTTTTCTGAATTTTGTAGATACTTTTTTAAAGTTTCTCATTTTCGTTTTCTCCTTTCTGCTTTTATAGTTTTTTATTTTTTTAACAAACAATGAAAGAAATATCAAAATATAAAAACTTAGAAGAAAAAAGTTTATTAAGCCAGTTTTTCATTTACCAGTCTATCGTTGTTAGAAAGAATTATTGTCATCATTTCATTGAAAGAAGATTTAACCAGTTCGGGGCTGTTGCCTAAGCGTATTGCACCCACTTGAAATTCTGCTAACAATTCTGCAATACCTTCTCCTATTTCCTCATATACCGGTATTTTTTCCTGCAAAATATGGGTGGCTATTTTCCATTTCTTACTTCTAATTTCACCAAGATATTTCGCTCCATTCTTTTTTTTATTTATCATACTCATTTCAAAAAAATGAGTCTAAGCAAAATCGCACATTGGAATCACCTCTTGTGGAAAATAAAGCTGTATCTTTAATTTATTTTAGCATAGAAAATTATACATTTCAAGAATTTTAATGTAATTTTTATTATTTTTTATTATTCAGTAATTTAGCATTATTATCGCATTATTTTAATTTCTTCTCATAAAATACTTCTGATTTG
>JBJEPA010000149.1:0-6879 GCA_051880995.1 Ruminococcus sp. | reverse complement strand
GTTGACACAGTCTGAAAGCACAACCTCCATTACAGAAGCAGGAAAATCCCTTTGAATGTTCTTCTTTTGTGGAAGATATCCGATTTGATTTTTGTCTATACCGTTATAGACAATATCCCCTTTTACAGGAGAGTTAAGTCCTAAAATTCCCTTCATAAGGGTGGTTTTGCCACTTCCGTTTTCACCAACAATACACAGGTAATCACCCTGTTCAATGCTAAAAGAAAGTTCTGACAGAACAGGCATACCCTCATAACCCATTGTAATATTTTTTACATCAATGAGTTTCATCGGGATAGTGCCTCCTTAATTGCTGTCATATTTCTCGCCATAAGTGTTGAGTAGGTTTCTCCCCTATCGTAATCTTCCTGAGAAATAGTTTCGCAAGGATAGAATGTTACTACCTTTGCGCCTGTTTCATCTGCAAGAGTCTGGGCAACATTGTTGCCGGACATATCAAGCTTAATGATAGATTTTACCTTTTCTTTTTTAATTGTATCCTGCAAGGCAGACATACGGGAAAGACTTGGCTCAGTTTCGGAACTGCAACCGGGGAAAGCACACTCCCACTCTATTCCATACTGATTTGTGAAGTACAGAAGGGGGAACCTATCACCCACAACTATCTTTTTACTATCAGATGAATTTACTACTGACTGAATACTCTGACTAACGGCAGAAATTTCCTTCATATATGAAGTGTAGTTACTTTCATAGGTGGACATATTTTTACTGTCAAGTTCACCCATCTTTGTACCGATAATACCCAAAAGATTCTGTGCGTTTGTTGGGCTTAGCCAAATGTGTTCATCCGGCTCTGTTCCCTGATTATGGTCAGCATCAACCTCGGTAATAGGTGTGACATAATCCATCATTTTCATTACCTGTGGCTTGTCTTCATCGCCAAAGGAATCGAGAATAGAGTCAACCCAAGTATCGCTTTCTCCTCCGTTATAGATAAACAAGTCGCACTTTTTTATAGATGCAATATCAGATGGGGTTGGCTCATAGGAATGAATATCATTTCCCGGAGAAATGAGCATTTTTACATCAGCAAGTCCGTTTGAAGTTTTACTCACAAAATCGTAGTAAGGGAAAATAGTTGTTACAACGGACAGTTTATCGCTGTTTTCTGTTGTGCCACAGGCGGTGGCTGAGAATATTATTGCAATAATAAATAAAAGTGATAAAAGCTTTTTCATAACAACACCCGCATTCATTAAAAAATAAGGGCGGATAAACCGCCCTTGAGAATTTGAAATTCGCTAAGACAAGAAAATATAATATTATTTCTTGCCGACTTTCTTTTTGTGTCTTTGCCACATAACCCAAAGAGGACCGGCAATACATATAGAACTGTAACAACCGGAAACGACACCAATCATCATTGGTAGAGCAAAGCTTGTAACAGAATCAATGTTGAATACTAATGAAACAACAAGAACTGTACCGATAGCAACCAGGGTTGTGATGGAAGTACAAATTGTTCTTCTCATAACCTTTGTAGCACTTAAATCGAACACATAGCCAATTTCTTCTTTTGAACCGAGCTTACGTCTTTCTTCACGAACACGGTCGTAGATAACGATTGTGTCGTTAAGAGAGTAACCGAGAATCATAAGAACAACTGCAATGAAGTTTGAGTCGATTGGCATTTGGAAGATTACATACATAAAGTAAATCATTGCAACATCGTGGAACAATGCAACAAGCGCCATAACACCGGCAGACAAACCACCGATACGACGGAAACGAATTGTAACATACAGAACCATCAAAATACAAGCAATTGCAACAGCTACAAGACACTTCATAAGGAACTTAAAGCCCATTGTACTCTGGATTGCAGAGGACTCCTGAACCTTGAAGTTTGCGTCAGGATAAGCCTTTTGTAATGCTTTTGTAAGGCTCTGTTGCTGTTCAGTTGAAATAGCCTTGTTACCGGCAAATTCAACACGAACTGTGTATGCCTTTTCACTGTCTGTATTGGAAAGCATATCAGTGCTGTAGGAAACAGTGATTTTTTCCTTAGTGTTGTCCTGAATCAAGTCAGTCAAATCATTTTGTTCTACATCGCCAACATAGGAATATCTTATGTAGGAACCGCCTCTGAACTGAATGTCAAGCTGTGTGCCGAAGATGATGTTGAAGATGATACCAATAAATATGATACTAAGGGAGATACCAAAGAAAACTTTACTGAATTTTGTAAAACGAATTAACTTATTATCCATTATTCTTTGCACCTCCAAACAGCCATCTCTTTCTTACACATTTGAATCCGCACAGACTCTTGAGCATAACTCTTGAGAGGAAAACGCCCATAACAAAGTTGGAAATTACACCCATAAGGAGTGTGTAACCAAAGGCGTAAATTGTACCTGTGGTGGATGCACCAAAGATAAATGAAAGAATATTTGTGGTACCAAATACCAGGAGCAAGATAATTGAAACAATTACAACTGTCATATTACCATCTATGATAGCAGACAGTGAGTTCTTTGTACCTCTGTCAATAGCACCGTCAAGTGTTTTACCTGACTTAAATTCTTCTTTAATTCTTTCGGCTGTGATAACATTTGCGTCAACACCCATACCAATGGAAAGAATGATACCTGCAATACCAGGCAAAGTCATTGTAAAGGAGTTGAATACTGTAAAGTACCTTGAAATTGCTGCAATGGACAAACCTACCTGACCGAGAAGTGCAATAACAGCAACAACACCGGGGAGTCGGTACATAATAATCATAAACAGAGAAATGATTACAAGAGCAATAACACCGGCAATAGCCATAGCAGTAAGGGAATTTTCACCAAGTGTTGGAGAAATTTCGCCATATGACTCTGTCTTAAGTGAGAACGGAAGCGCACCACCGTTAATCTGGTTTGCAAGTGTTGTGGCTGACTCTACATCAAAGTTACCGGAAATCTGTGCTTTACCACCTGTGATTTCCTCATTGATTGTTGGAGCAGACAACATTTCGTCATCCATCCAAATGGACACAACCTGACCAACATACTCTTTGGTGATGTCGGCAAAGGTAGATGTACCCTCTTTGTTCAGTTCAAGGTTAACAACATACTGCTCTGCATTATCAGGGTCAATACCAACAGAAGCAGAATCAACTGCTGAACCATCCATAAGAACGGTTTCTGTGTCGCCGGTTGGACCAACGCATACTGCCTCGCCCTTAGAATTCATCTTAGTTTCTTCGTATGAATTGCCGGGACGGAATGTTAACTTTGCTGTTGAACTGATTTCTTCAATAGCTTTACCCGCATCTGTGTCCTTTTGACCCTCTTTCCAAGGGAAACGAACGATAATGCTGTCAGTACCGCTATCTGTATATAGTTCGTAATCTGTAATACCGCTTGAAATCATACGAGTTTCAATAATTGATTTTGCTGATTCAAGCTGTTTTTCTGTGGCATCCACATCGTCGGCAGGAACAAATGTTGCTTCTACGCCGCCCTGGATGTCTATTCCCCATCTGATATCGCTGATACCCTTCAGAACTGTATGCTTTACATCGCCGGTGTAGTATGATACACCGAAAATTGCTGTGTAGCTAAACAGTAACAGAAGAATTGCGACAATGAAGAATACAGGCTTTGGAATTCTTTTCATGCCTTTTCCTCCAAATTTTTTTTATTCTGTCATATGTACGGCAGAAAAATACTCTGCCATATTCTAAACCAGAACATAACAGAGTAAATTATACTTTTTTTAGATAAAAAAGTCAATGGATTCATAAAATATTTAATAAATAAATAATGATTTTTTGTAAATTAATACAAATTACTCTTGCAATTATTGTGCAATCATATAAAGATAATTAAAATTCTGTAATCTTATTTTTATCTATTACATATTTTCAAGGAGTTTGTCAACTGCTGCAAGCTTTGTTGCAACACAGAAGATGTCCATTGCATTTGTAAGTTCGTACTTTGGTGGGAATGAAGGAGCAATTCTGATATTGGTGTCCTTAGGGTCTTTTCCGTAAGGATAGGTTGCTCCGGCATCAGTGAGGATAACTCCTGCCTCTTTACAAAGAGCGACAACTCTTTTTGCAGTTCCCTCCATTACATCAACAGTTATAAAGTAACCACCGTTTGGCTCGTTCCATGTGGCAACGCCTGTTTTCTTAACGTGCTTATTGAGCTGCTTTAGCACCTCGTCAAACTTTGGCTTAAGGATAGCCTTATGCTTTTGCATATGCTCTTTAACACCGTCAAAATCACCAAAGAAGTGAACATGTCGAAGCATATTGATTTTGTCATAACCAATTGTCTGATACTTATACTTATCCTTAAGCATCTTCATATTGTTTGCAGACGCAGCCATAGCTGCAACACCGCTACCGGGGAAAGTGATTTTTGATGTTGAACAGAAGAGAATTGGCAAATCAACATTACCTGTCTTTTCACATTCTCCCATAAGACTTAAAAGAGTATCAGGAGTATCTGTGATATCGTGAATACAGTATGCATCATCCCAGAAAATTCTGAAATCCTTTGCCTTTGGATTCAAAGAGGCAAAGCGTCTAACTGTTTCGTCACTATATGTGATACCTTGTGGGTTGCTGTACTTTGGTACACACCAAATTCCCTTGATTGAGTCATCGTTTGCAACAAGCTCTTCTACCATATCCATATCAGGGCCTTCATTAGTCATAGGAATGGTAATCATCTCAAAACCAAAATATTCTGTGATACCAAAATGTCTGTCATAACCCGGTGAAGGACAAAGGAACTTTCTGTTTTTTACTTCAAGCCAAGGCTTTTCTCCCTCAACGGGGGACTTAATCATAAAGGTTGAGATTGTATCAAACATCATATTCAGAGATGAGTTTCCGCCAACCATAATCATCTCTGGCTGAACCTGGAGCATCTGAGAAAAAATCACTTTGATTGATGGAAGTCCATCAAGAAGTCCATAGTTACGACAGTCAAGTCCTGAGGCTGTTTGACAGCTATGGCCTGAGTTTACTATGTCAAGCATTTTAACAGATAAATCAAGCTGGTCACTGCCGGGCTTTCCTCTTGACATATCAAGGCTAAGGTTCATAGCCTTGTAATCATTATATTTTTGTTCAAGGTATTTTTTCTCTTCCAAAAGCTGTTCTTTTGTCATATCTGAATATTTCATAACAGTTCTCCTTCAAAATTAATTACTATACCTTACCTATTCTAATACTTTTGTATATAAATTGCAAGTATATTTTTTTGTCTTGCAAAATTATAGAAAATATAGCTCCTCAAAAGAAAGCCCCGCAAAATGCGGGGGCATAATTAATAGTATCTGTAATAGTCGTAGGAACCATACTTTCTGTTGTACTTTCTGTATTTTCCACCTTTTCCGTTGCCCGGATTACAACCTACTTTCAAAAATCCCATTACCTTTGCACCTGCTGTTTCACAACTACTTAAGAAGTTCTGAATGTCACCGTGGGTTGTAACACCCTCTCTAACAATTACAAGGTAACCTGCTACTAAATCCTTAACAAGAAGTGCATCAGTTACGATACCGATAGGTGCTGTATCCATAATGACATAGTCATATTTCTCTTTTAGAGTTTTGATAAGATTTGAAAAATTATCGGACGCAATCAGCTCTGATGGATTAGGAGGAATTGTTCCCACTGTGAGAACATCAAGATTTGGAAGTACATCCCTTTGTACAACCTGGTCAAAGGTCTGTTCGTTACAAAGTACTGAAGTAAGACCAAGTGAATTTTCAATTTTTAAAAGGTTATGAATATTTGGGCGACGAAGGTCACAGTCAAGCAAAATTACCTTTTTTTCCATTTTTGAAAAAGAAATTGCAATATTTGAAGTTGCGGTACTTTTACCCTCACCCTTACTCCAGGAGGTGACTGCAAAGCAATTTTCGTTTGATGCAGAAAGGGAAAACTGGATGTTAGTACGGGCAATCTTAAAGCCCTCGATAATTGCAAACTTGCCGGATGGATCACCGATATTTGAGTAGCTTGTTTTGGAAGAATATGAGGAATAACTTCCATTTTTATCCTTTTTACTTAATATGGGCATTTTTATGTTCATTGTCACGCTCTCCCTTCTGTTCAAAATCTAAAATCTCACCGAACACAGGAATCTTGTACATCTTAAACAGGTCGTCATCATTCTTGACAGTTGTATCAATAATTTCCATAATAAATGAGCAAATGAGGGATATTATCAAACCTGCTGCTGCACCGTACAAAGCATAGTTCTTTAGATTAGGTGCTGTGCTGGACGTTGGAACAGAGGCAAATTTTACTGCTGTTACTCCGCCTGCTGAGAAAATCTCATCAAAAAGTCCGGACTCAGTTTTTGTTCCGGCAATTCTGTTTACAACAGAGTTACAGGTGTCGGAAGCTGTCTGAGGATTTGAAGAATGCATTGTTATAGTCAAGAAGTTACTTTCTTCAACTTGAGTAATCTCCATACTACAACCGTTAAGCATATTCTGAATTTCAACATTATTCTTAAAGAGAATAATACAATACTCAGCAAGTGTGGTTGAAGCGCTAATGTCACTTGCATAAACCTTTGTTGAGCCTGAACTGAATCTATTGTTTTCGTAATCAATAATATCCTGCTGTTGACTATTTTCATCAACAATACCGTTCTCAGCAGCTTCTGCAGCGGCATCGTTGGCAGCATCCTGTGCTGTATAGTTCTGAACCATAATCATAGCACTTGCAGAATAGACAGGCGTTATGAAAAAGTTTGCATATAACAGGAAAAGAATTGTTCCGATAACTGTCAGGGTAATGATGAATTTTAAATGTTTTAAAAATAGTTTCAAAAAGAATGAAACTGAAAAATCTTTATAAAACAATTTTATTTCCTCCAAGAATAATAATAACTCGTA
>JBJEPA010000148.1:0-6958 GCA_051880995.1 Ruminococcus sp. | reverse complement strand
AACATTAAATCTAATGTTTCTAACTCCCTTTTTCTTAACAGGAAAAGAGGCATCTAAAATTTCTTCTATTGAGGTATTCATTTCTTTTTCAGTTGGATAATTTATCTTCATAACTCAACCTCATTTCTAAATATTTTTCTGATGTTTTGTACTGTTTTATAGTATTTTGTCTTTACCGTTGACAGAGGAATTTTTGTCATTTCGGATATTTCCTGAAATGTATATTCACCGTAAAATCTCAGCCTGAATATTTCCTCCACTATAACATCCTGTGACCTTATGTAAAGCATTATTTTCTCCACAATTTCCCTATCCGATATGACGGCAAAGAAATCCGATTCACACTGAATATCCTCCCCATCAAGTGAAATATTAGATGAAATGTGTTTATAATCGGCACTTCTGTAATAGTCAATAATCTTGTGAGTAGCTATGCTGTATAGCCAAGTTCTAAAGTTTGATTTTTCCGAGTTAAAACTCATAATTGATTTCAGCATACTTATAAAAATTTCTTGGGTAATGTCCATAGCCTGTTCCTTTTCCCCAAGCTGTTTATAAGCATAAGCATATATTTCCCTGTAATACATTCTAATAAGCTCATCGGCAGAATGTCTGCTACCCCGTTTTTGTATCCGCCAAATAAGACGGTTTTCCCTGCTATCCTTCATAACTACCTTCTCTTTTTTGTTCTTACAACAATATATTCGTTATAAAATCAAAAATAGTTTTACTAAAATTATCTTTATATATTTTCTTGAATAGATTTTTTGACTATTATCTCCATAAATTATATGTTAATAACGAGCATAAAACAATAAGGTAATCCAGTAGGGCGGAATTAACCGCCCTCTCACACTACCATGCGTGCCGTTCGGCACAGGTAGATTTCCATTGTTTCCAAATCACAATCCTTAACATCATTCTCAGATGCTCGTCTATTCGGTGTAATTTTGCTTTCCATTCGCTATAGTTCGTTGTTACTACAATTTCACCTACCTATGAGACCTCAATAATTCTTGATTCAGGTAGTCAAATATGATACACTAAACTTAAGTAATTGTATCTATCCAAAAGCGAAGAAATTAATAAGTTTTAAACAATCAGTAAAAATGGATTTTGGAGGTGCGGAATGGCACTTGAAAATGTATTAGAGCTGACAAGCTCTGCCGACCTTGCCCGCGAGGAAGAACGCATCAGCAAGAAAAAGCTTTTGAAGTCTATATGAAAGGCATCAACCACAGCTACTATTATGAGGGTTATACAACCTTTAAGACGGAAGAATTGTAAAATCATAATGCGTCATTCTTGGCGGAAGAATTAGTTTTAGAAGTATTTCTTAAATTGATATTTTAAAAACATACTCCCCATCACTTAAGAAAAGTAAGCGTCAAAACAGCCACCGTTGTTTAGTCAACACGGTGGTTGTTCTGACGCTTACAGGATGTCTGCTTGATATGTCCTCGATAATAGAATAATTTACCGTACGCAGAATGAAGAGTTAACACGGAGCAAATCAGGAAAAATGATTGCACCGCAATCCGGTATTCTATTGTTGCTTGAAAGATTATTATTTACACAAAATTTTATAGGGGTGCCACATATCTGATGGGTATTTTTTAGGATTGATGCGTTTGAGGGTTACTTATATTACAAAGCCACCACCAACATGTAATGTTCCTGTTATTTTATATTTTAACTTTTTAAAGTTAATATAGCCTGTTTTATTTGCTGTGTTTTTCAATAACAGAAATACATTACCATTCCTAACAATCAATTTCGTTTTATAAAACTTACTACCTTTTTTAAGGGTAAAAGATTTTTTATTTCCATTTATTTTTGTATATGTAACATTTTTAGCGCTTGATATATAATAGCCACCTTCATCTAATAATTTAAATGTATCCGTTGATGAAAGCGAAAATTTGCCATTCTTCAATTTAAAAGTATCATTAAAATGATAAAATGCAACAGTATTGTTCATATGCATACACAATCTCGCTGTTAACTTGCCTTTGCCGTCAACATTAAAATATGTTTTATCACTTTTTGCATGTACAACCGTATTAGCAAATCTTTTATTAATCTGTTCTTTAAGGTCTTGAACTCTACTTAATTTTTTGTTGGCATATTTATAGTAATAAATATGTCTAAAATTTGTAATCCAGGCTAAATCGTCGCAATCACCTCTAACAATAAACACTTCCATCTGTTTATCTTTTTCATCAGTATCAGCAACTACTATTCTCACATCGTTATGCATAAACATATTTACATTTGCAGAAAATGCAACTTTGCCATTGATCTTTAATACACACTTATACTTATTTTCACCATTAGCGATTCTTGTAAACAATATTTTTTCTTTCTCACCTTTTTTATCAAGATTGTAGTAATATGTCTTTCCTGATTCTAATAGTACGCTACCAAAATTCTTGCTTTCGGCATTAATATTCGATACCGTTAAAAACAAACCTATGATAATTGCAATAGATAAAACAATAGAAATAACCCTTTTCATATAAAACTCTCCTTACCTTATATCAATTTTAAAAATATTATACTAAAATTTTCGGTGGTGGTCATCCGATAATTCTCTCAAAATCACCAATATAACAAATCAAAAAACTTATTAACCTAACACAGTAACGAATTTAGCGATGTATTTTTGAATTTGTGTGGCATCACGAATATTAATTTTTCCATCGCCATTTGTGTCGGCAACTTCTTGATTTATAGAAACGGCTTCCTTATTGATGTACTTCTGCAGGATTGTTGCGTCTGCTACATCAACACTTCCATCACCGTTTACATCGCCGATTAATATACTTTGCTTAACACTAATTGCGAATTCGCCGTATTTTGAAGAGTCTTCAGCAGAAACTGCCTTTACAATAATCACAGATGATGTTTCATCTTTTCCTATGGTAATTTCACCGTTATCATTAATGACTGTATTTTCGCTGTTGTTTCCGCTGACACTCCAAACAACCCTCTGGCTCGGATTGTTAGTGCCGGTTACTATTGCTTTTAGCTTTTGAGTTTCTCCGGTTTCCATAGTTACTGTCACATTGTCAACGGTTGAAGTGATTTTAATCTGCATAACATCAACAGTCACACTTGCAGTTTTACTTATATCGAAGCAAGAAACAGCCTTTACTGTGATTTTGTCGCTTGTTTCATCGTCGGCAATTTTCAGTAATCCGGCAGAATCAATTTGTGTATTAGAAGATTTGTTACCTGAAATCGACCAAATTACATTTTGATTAGGATTATATAATCCGAAAACTACAGCATTGAATTGACAACTTTCACCGCAAACGGTACTTACAACAGAAGGGGTAATTACAATGCCGTTAATAACGGGTACAATCTCTTCAATAGTGATAGTAACGCTGGCAGACTTGGTGTTGTCTGCAACCGAAGTGGCTGTAACTGTAATTTGTTCTGCTTTTTCGTTCAGGCTGACAGATAGAATACCTTTGTCAGAAATAGTTGTATTGGAATCCGTGTTGTCGGAGATTGACCATATTACATCAACTGTTGAAACATTGCTGCCATTAATTTTTGATATAAACTGTAAATTATCTCCTTGTTTCACAGTTGTGCTCTGAGAGTATATTTTGACAGAATTTATATCTTCTTTTGTAATAAGTTTATTCCAACAGTTGTCAGGGTCAAAAACATATCCGGTAGTTTTGTCCTTTGTAAGTTCAAGATAATTAAAGTGACTGCTTTTGCTGTCGAAATGCACTAATTGAGTATCGCTACCGTTTAATACGACCAAATGTGAACCGGAAGCACTGAAATTAATGCTATCTCCATTATATTGATAGAAATTACCACCTATCTTCATAGTACCAGCCGAAAAATAATTATAATTAC
Source organism: Ruminococcus sp. (assembly GCA_051880995.1). Taxonomy (GTDB): domain Bacteria; phylum Bacillota; class Clostridia; order Oscillospirales; family Acutalibacteraceae; genus Ruminococcoides. The sequence continues at coordinate 3,076 of JBJEPA010000148.1, read as the reverse complement.
TGCCACTACTTGTAATCACTGAACTTTGTGTTATAAAATTCCCCTTTATGTTTATTAAATCAGCATTGTTAGTCATTCGTAAATATCCGGAAGAATCTGCTACATCTCCATTTGATAATATTGTCTGTATTCTGTAATCTCCTCCGACATTTAGTGTTCCTTCTCCTAAGCTCATACATCCGCTTACTTGTGTTAGATTTCCTGAAATATTAACAGTGCCACCACCGAGACTTATCGATGAATTCTGCAACAAATTACCATTGACATCAATAGTTCCTCCATTACATTCAATATATCCGCTTTTTTCATAATTGCCGTTGACTATTAAATGTCCTTTTTTTATATAAGCATAAGTATTTGTATTGAGATTGCCATTTACCGTAAGCGTGTAACCATTCAAATCAAGAGTTCCTTTTATTGTTGTATCTCCGTTTATTGTAAGGTCATTATACAGCATCAAATTATTTATCCCATTATCAAATACAACACTTGATTTCTCAGATGTTTTTATTTTATGAAAATTCGAAGAGGTACTATCTAAGTGAATTATGTGTTCAAAATCTCCTTCAAATATTACCATATGTGAACCGGAAGCACTGAAATTAATGCTATCTCCATTATATTGATAGAAATTACCACCTATCTTCATAGTACCAGCCGAAAAATAATTATAATTACTGCCACTACTTGTAATCACTGAACTTTGTGTTATAAAATTCCCCTTTATGTTTATTAAATCAGCATTGTTAGTCATTCGTAAATATCCGGAAGAATCTGCTACATCTCCATTTGATAATATTGTCTGTATTCTGTAATCTCCTCCAACATTTAATGTTCCGTTGTTTATATACATAACTCCGTCTGACTGAATCAAGTTGCCGTAAACAGTCAGTGTATATCCGTTCAAATCAATTGTACCGTTCTTAAAATTAAGGTCGCCGTAAATTTCACGGTTTGATGTTAATGTCCAGCTCTCGTCAACAGTTGTGCTTCCGTATGTTATATCAATCAAAGAACTGCCTGATTCCCTGCTTGTGGGAGCAGAAATCTTTCCGTATTTTGTCGTTGACGGACTGATATACTTCGTTTCCGATGCTTCACGAGTACACGAGCTGACTTCTTTTCCGTCTTCATAATGTGCGTATAATCTTGCAGGACTGTTGTTTGCGTTAAAGACGTTCAGGCTGTCGCTGTACGACTGACCGATTATAGTTACACCGTAACCAAGAGTAACATACCACCAGCCTTTGATGTTTATACATAGTTCTGGTTTCTTGCCGTCGTCATATGCATTTACGCTTGTCACAACCTTTACTCCGGTTGTGGCGTAAATTTCGCCTTTGAGAAGTTCAAGAATATTAACTTTTGCATAAACCTTCAAGCCTGCATCTACTGTAACATTTGCAAAAACAGTAAAGCTCTTTTTTGTAAAACTTTTTATTGCTCTGCAACCGCCGTTTTTAGTGTATTCAATACCTGCCGAAAACAGAGTATCATATGTAATAGTTGCTTCTCCCTTAACATTAAGAAAAACAGAAATTGCAACCTTGCCAACTCCGGGGACGGAATAGCTTGCAAGGTCAACCGAGCTGTTGCCGCCCAGTGCCGAAATTACGTCCTGCATTGATACGTTTGTTGTAATTGCGGCATCTCCGTCTAGCTTGACCATATAGTGGCTTGTTTTCTTCTCAGCTATATAATTAACATTTAGATTTGAAAGTACTACTTTTAAGTTGATTTTTAAATCGCCTATTTTTAAGTCCTTTGACAATGTTTTTGACTTAATTGCAAGGTTTCCCTCTGCTCCAACAGCATTGGAATCAGTGCCGGCTCCTACTGATGCAATTGATTTTGGTGATGATACCTCTTCCAGTTCTTCATCCACAAGCTCCACCCCGTCAGCTACCTCAAAATAGCTGTCAAGAACCTGTGAAGTTCCCTGGGCATTTACATCGGTTACTGCACTGTCATATTCGGTTTCTTTAGTTTTAATAACAGTTGATGAGCCGGATTTTGTTACAGATACGGCTGTATAAACATCCGGAACATCACCGGCATAAACTGCGAATGTATTGCCCGATGAAATTGTTTCGGAATAATTAGTCAAGGTGATAGTGCCATCCGAGTCGATTGAAACAGGAACACTTTTTGGTACAACAATTACATCATCTGCAAATTCATATTCACTGCTGTAATTATTATTAACCTTTTCTTGTGATATTGTGTTTACCGCATCTTCAAGCATTATAGTGCTTTCACCCGCAGTTATATATTTTTCAGGCTCAAATTTATTATTCTCTAATTCAAACCAACCTCGGTTTATTGCAACCTGTGCATCTGCCGGATGCTGTGTTGAACTGACATCGGAAAATGTATAGCTTTCTGAGTCAAGTTTATATCCAAGGCAAAAATTCAGCGTTGAAGCAGCAAAATCTCGTGTTGTATAATCATTAGGATAAAAAGCTTCTCCGGCTTCAAGGTCAATTACACCAAACTCAACCGCCACCATCACATCTCGATAATAGCTGTCAGATGAAGAAATATCCGAATAATAATTGTCGGGGTAATTATTTTCTTCCACTGTCATATTAAATGTTTCAGTTAGACTATGTAACCATTCAACTCTTGTAATATAATCACTTGAACCTGTCGCAATAGGTTCGGAAGTCTTAGATTTTGTTATTGGTTCAGTCACTTTATTGTGTGGAGCTGAAGTTTCCTGCTGAGTAGCCACAGTTGTTTCTTCAACAGTGGTATTTTCAGTTTTCTCCTGTTCATCAGCACTGACAGTAAACGGTACGCTCATCGCTACACCCATTAGCATTACAACAGCTAACAGAGCTGAAATCGCTTTTGTTAATTTTTTCATTTTGTTTTCCTCCTCAAATAAAACAGTGCGTGGTTGAAATAACCTTTAAAATTTGTTGCTACATAAAATACAAACACCAACTACAAGTATGCTAAATAAGGTATTATTTAGCGATATTGAAATACACACTTTGTAGCTAAAAATCCAATTCCATTCTATCACTGTCTTTTATTGATGTAAATAATAGTTAAAATATTCTATATATTT
>JBJEPA010000147.1:0-6966 GCA_051880995.1 Ruminococcus sp. | reverse complement strand
TTTCGTATTTCCCTTTATTTTTTATTTTAATTGTTATAAAATAGGAACAAATAGTACAGGAGGAATAAATATGAAAAAAGTAAGCAAACGAATAGTTAGTACTTTCCTTACACTTATTATCATTATGACTGCCACATTCACGGTAATGATTGCACCGCAAGCCGCAACACAGGAAAACAGCATTTCTGCACCGCAAATAGGTATGACCGGCGATCCGGATCCGGTAAATATAGAAAATGTAAAAATAGTTAATAAGGTTAAGGGACTAAAAGTCACAAAATCATCTACAAACTACATATGCCTTAAGTGGAATAAGGAAAAATATGCTGACGGCTACACAATTATGTACCGTAATCCTGCAAAGACTAAAACATATGCAAAGAGCAAAAATACAGTTAAAAATTCAATTACCATTAAAAACCTGGACACTGCTTGTCAATATGACTTTAAAGTTATGGCATATATTAAATCAAACGGTAAAATATATAACGGCGAATCCGCATATACAAGAACAGCCACCAAGCCAAAGAAGGTAACAGGCTTAAAGGTAACAAACTCTTCAAGCAGTATCAGTATTAAGTGGTCAAAGAGTTCTGTGGCAACAGGCTATAAAATCTACCGTGCAAGTGCAAAAAGTAAGGGTAAATATGTTCTTTACAAAACCACAATTGGCAAAAGTAAAAATAAATTTACCGATAAAAGTGTTTCTTCAAACAGGGTATATTATTACAGAATAAAGGCTTATAAAAAGTTTGGTACAAAAAGCTACGAATCTGAAATCAGCAAATCTGTAATGGCTGTGGGTGGTCTAAGTGCTGTAACAGTTACTGCAAAATCACAACTTGGCAGAGTAAGCCTTAGCTGGAATGACATCGCAAGTGCAACAGGCTACAAGGTTTATTACAAACAAAGTAAAAACGGAACCTACAAAAAGCTTGGCACAACAAAAAACAACTTCTACACAACAAAGATACTTGATAATGGCAAAAAGTATTACTTTAAGGTTGTTCCATACAAAACTGTAAAAGGAAAAAATATTAACGCTCCAAAGTACAAAACAACTTCAAAAACGGTTACAAAGAGTGTTTTCGGAAAAAATGTTGGTAATACATACATTGAGGTAAACATCAAGGAACAGCATATGTGGTTCTACATTGACGGAAAGCTGTATGTTGACACCGATGTGGTAACTGGAAACGCCGATGGCTATCACGATACACCAAAGGGTGTACACAGCATATTTGTTCGTCAATCACCGTCAGTATTGGTAGGGGCAGATTATCGAACTACTGTACAGTACTGGATGCAGTTTACATCAGACGGATGCGGTATTCACGACTCAACATGGCGTGCCGACTGGGAATATGGCGGAGACACCTACAAGTACAACGGTTCTCACGGCTGTGTAAACACCCCATACAGCAAGGTTGCAAAGATATACAGCAAAGCCCATATTGGAACTAAAGTAATCGTATATTAACAGGTAAAAATTTAGGTCTGTCACAAGCTGTGACAGACCTTTTTTCGTACTAAAACTATTTAAAAACTAAAGTATTATTTTCAGTTCTTCATACATCTGATTGATAATTTCTTCCGCCTTGCTGAAATCAGTAAACAAAACCTTATACAAATCAGAAATATTTTCTTCAAATCTGCATGGAAGGATTTTTCCGTATTTCTTTGCATATTCCACCTGACGTTTTTCCCCCGGGTGGGTCATTTTGTTCATTGCAAAGATAATTTCAAAATACGACTCCATAAATGCCGCCACTCTGTGGTTAACAGCAACCAAATCATTTCTCCCTGACGCTTTCTTTATCTGACCGTCATAGGAGGGTAACATTCCGTGCAAAAGCTTTAGATTTTTTGAGATTATATTTTCCTTAAGCTTTTGGGGATAAGGAACATTGAACCTATCCTGTGCCTTTTTCAGAAGTCCCTTTTCATCATACAAAATTTTGCAGGTTTTCAGATTGTGCCACATACAGGTTGTATAGCCTGTGCCGGCATTAAAGCTCTCAACCACCGAGGCTACACCCTGTGCAAAGGAGTCCAAATCACGATAGAGAATATCAATATCAATGCCGTTCTTTAGGGTGCAGTCGTCCTCCAGCTCCCAAAAGGAATTGCCTATCTCCATATATCCGCAGTATTTGCAAAGCAAATTCCTCCTGACAGCCTCATCGGGAACAGATGTGACATACACATACAAGTCATAATCCGACTTTTCATCATAATTATCTCCTGCACGGGAACCACCTAAGGCAATAGCTGTAACCTCAGGAAGCTGTGCAAGTTCTCTCCATAATTTTTCAAACATATTTTCCCTCCGGTATTTGTTTATTTCAATATAACATTGATATGCAATAATTCTATGCCAATATCCCCTTAATAACAGCATTTTTAAAATACTTGTCATTAATAATATCAGCTAACTTTTCCACTCCGTTTGACGGAGAAAAATACTTGTCAAAGCACCACAATGCTTTATCCTTAAACACATACTTTGTTATGTAACTGTTTGTCCATATTCTAACGCACTCTTCCCTACTAAAACCAATTTGATTATTCTTGAAATTAAAAACTATTTCTTCATTATTCAAACCTACGCTATATGCAAATTTTGAATAAAATACATTCATAAAAACAAGTCCACCGATTATAAAAAGGACAACAACCATAAAAAGAATGAACACAGGTATTGATGTGTTTCCGTTCAAAAAACCGTAAATCCCAACAAGTGTTACAATAAAAATAAACAAAGCACAAAATATTGTGAATATTCGCAAAAATGATAAAAATTTTTCCATACTATTTTCTCCTTGGTATCATTCCGCATTGATTATTATTATGAACTTCAAATCCCTATTCCCTATAAAACACAACTTCTTCACTTTGAGATAAATTGTCAATAGATGTGCTTTCAATTTCAACTGTCAATTTGCCGATTATGGGGATATAGGAATAGTCACCGTAAAGGTACTCTATTTCCCTTGATTTTGATGTGATTGAAAAACCTCCGCCATATAGAATATCTACATCTATCTTTTTACCGTCAATATTCAATACTCCGTCGTAACAATTATTACATCCCATCAGACCCTTTTTATTATCTGTGACAAACGTAATACTGCCGTCCTCGCTCTTCCATGACTGATTATATCCACTGCCCCAGTCATCCCCTACAAACAAATCGTAATACAAAAAACTGCATATGGGAATCAACAAAATAATAACAATACTGATAATTGATATTGTAACTTTCTTTTTCATAAAATAACCTACGATTCACGGAAAACTATTTGATTTAATTAAGTGCATACACCACCATCCACCATAATTTTATCATAAACCAATACAAACAGGCAATTAATTTCCAATAAATAGTAACTAAATTTTATATTTAGCAATTGTATATTATGAACAAACAACATCAAGTTTAATTTTTAAGATTATATAAAAAGGGGTTGCTACAAAGATTTGCAACAACCCTAATAAATATTTATTTTTTCGTGTTACAGGAACCACTCATAGGGCAGTTGGAGCAACCGCATCCGCAGGAGGATTTTCCCTTTTTTCTGTTTCGTACCATTGAAATTGTTATTGCAGAAATTGCTAATGCGATTATTAGTCCAATAATTATAGTCGCTAAATTCTCATATATCCAAGCAAACATTTAAAATTCTCCTGTCTGTTAACTTAACTCTTTACTGTCTTAACCCTTTTGTTCAGCTTTGTCGATTCCTTATAAGGCTTGAACAACATATAAAGAATACCGATAATAAGCAAAATTGCAACCATAAGTCCAAAGATGTTGAGATTGCCTGTAAAGGCAGAGCCTATCTGATTAATCATCAGGGAAATTACATAGGCAAAACCGCACTGATAAATGATTGCAAATGCTGTCCATTTTGCAGAATTCATTTCACGCTTAATTGCACCCATTGCGGCAAAGCAAGGTGCGCAAAGGAGGTTGAATGTAAGGAATGAGAAACCGTTAATAGATGTAAACGCTGTGGCAATGTTCTGATAAACAGTTCCGTCACCGCCACCGTAGAGAATACCCAGAGTTCCCACGATATTTTCTTTTGCTACAAGCCCTGTGATAGAAGCAACTGATGCCTGCCAGTTACCCCAACCAAGAGGACTAAATATCCATGCGATTGCGTTACCTATAATGGCAAGGATACTATGGTCAAGCTGTTCGTCAGAAAGCATTTGGAATGAACCGCCAACAAATCCGAAGTAGGTTGTGAACCAGACAAGGATTGTGGAAATCAAAATGATTGTACCTGCTTTTTTGATAAAGGACCATCCACGCTCCCACATTGAACGGAGAACATTTACCACAGTGGGCATATGGTATGCAGGCAATTCCATAACGAATGGGGCAGGCTCACCGGAGAAAGGACTAGTCTTTTTAAGCATAATACCTGATATGATGATAGCCACCATACCCATAAAGTATGCACATGGCGCTACCCACCACGCTCCACCGAAGATTGCGCCTGCAATCATTGCGATAAATGGTAGCTTTGCACCGCAGGGGATAAAAGTGGTGGTCATAATTGTCATTCGGCGGTCACGCTCATTTTCAATAGTTCTTGAAGCCATAATTCCCGGAACGCCACAGCCTGTTCCGATGAGAACAGGTATGAAGGATTTTCCCGAAAGTCCGAATTTTCGGAAGATACGGTCAAGTACAAAGGCAATACGTGACATATATCCGCAAGCCTCAAGAAATGCAAGGAAGATGAACAGCACAAGCATCTGTGGAACGAATCCCAGAACAGCACCAAGACCTGCAACTATACCGTCAAGAATCAAGCCCTGCAACCAGTCTGCACAATTCACTGCACTTAGTCCATCCTCTATAAGAACAGGAATACCCGGCACCCAAACACCGTAATTTGCAGGGTCAGGCTCTTCACATTGATATTTTTCGTAAACCTCAACAGCATTTAAAAGCTCTTCACCTGTGTATGTAACATCTTCTGTTGCAAGAGTTTCTTCATCCTCCAGAGTATATCCGGCTGTATCACTTGGTGTGAACTGTGAAGAATAGGTTTTTAAAGTTGATAAAGCAACTGCGGAGTCAAAACCTTCTGACTCTGTATCAAGGGCAGATGAAAGCTCCTCACTTCCCTCTTTCCCTGATTCTATAAATGCGTTTACAACATTTGTTGCATCGCCAAATTCTTCAACTTCTTCCTCATAGGCAGATGAGCCAATTCCAAACAGATGCCAACCGTCACCGAACACTCCATCGTTAGCCCAATCAGTTGCCCAAGTGCCAACTGTTGTTACCGACACAAAATACACTATGAACATAATCACAGCAAAAATAGGAAGTGCTAAAAAGCGGTTTGTGACAACCTTGTCAATTTTGTCGGAAGTTGAAAGTTTTCCTGAACTCTTCTTTTTGTAACAGCCCTTTATAAGCTGTGCAATGTAAATATAGCGCTCATTGGTAATAATGCTCTCTGCGTCATCGTCAAGTTCGTCTTCAACAGCTTTTATGTCCTTTTCAATGTGACTGAGGGTGTTTTCAGAAAGCTTTAGCTGTTCAAGCACCTTGTCGTCACGTTCAAAGATTTTAATTGCAAAAAAGCGCTGTTGCTCCTCCGGCATATTGTGAACAGTTGCCTCCTCAATATGGGCGATTGCGTGTTCAACAGGACCTGAAAATGTGTGCATTGGAACGGTCTTAGCCTTTTTCGCCACTTCTATTGCTGTTTCTGCACATTCCATAACACCGGTACCCTTAAGGGCAGATATTTCCACTACCTTACATCCAAGCTGACGAGAAAGCTCTTCTATATTGATTTTGTCACCATTCTTCCTTACAATGTCCATCATATTTATGGCAACAACCACCGGAATACCAAGCTCTGTAAGCTGTGTTGTAAGGTAAAGGTTTCTCTCAAGATTAGTACCGTCAACTATGTTGAGAATAGCGTCCGGTCGTTCACCAATAAGGTAATTTCTCGCCACAACTTCTTCAAGGGTGTATGGCGAAAGGGAGTAAATTCCCGGTAGGTCGGTGATGATTACACCCTCCTGCTTTTTCAGCTTTCCTTCCTTTTTTTCCACCGTAACGCCGGGCCAGTTGCCTACAAATTGGTTTGAGCCTGTCAGGGCATTAAACAGGGTTGTTTTTCCACAGTTGGGATTACCTGCAAGGGCAATTCGCAAATTCATATGTATTTCCTCACTTTCGAGTTAGTCAATGCTAACTGCAATGCTAAATAATAAGGGGATTTTACCCCTTGTTTTTATAGTTATTCTTTAGTTTTCCACTTCAATCATTTCGGCATCAGCCTTGCGGATTGAAAGTTCATATCCACGCACAGTTACTTCAATAGGGTCACCCAAAGGAGCAACCTTTCGGATATGTACTTCGGCACCCTTTGTAATCCCCATATCCATAATACGACGCTTTACTGCTCCCTCACCGTGAAGCTTTACAACCTTGATGGTATCGCCGATTTTTGCCTCTTTTAAAGTTTTCATCAGTTTTCCTCCTCGTATATGATTTACACAGAAAACTAAATCATAATCTTCTGTGCCATTTCCTTGCTTATTGCTATACGTGATTCTTTCACCTTTACGATTACATTGCCACCAATGGTGTTAATTACCGTTACGGAACCGCCCACGTTAAAACCGAGGTTTTCAAGATGTGTCCTAACCTCTTGTTTTCCACCGATTTTCTTGATTATGTTTTCTTCTCCAATATCTGCAAATGTAAGGGGCATCATTTTTCCACCTTCTTTAGTATTAAAACAATTGCATACCACCACAGGTTAGCATACACTAACCATAGGACCGAATAAAAGTTAGCTTTCGCTAACCATATATTATATTAATCATAACAGAGAAAAATGTCAACATTATTTTTGCATCCACTAAAAAATTTCAGCAAAAGCAACAACAAGTTAGCAAGTGCTAACTTGTTGTTCTATG
>JBJEPA010000146.1:0-6971 GCA_051880995.1 Ruminococcus sp. | reverse complement strand
TTTTCCGTTGAATTCTCCGATGTCGTAGGGGAATAGAGTGCTGTTTAAAATGCTGTCGGCACATTCTGTTATATTCTTAGAAATTCCAAGGGAAGAGGCAAAGTCGTTTACAGTACCGCATGGTATGTAGGCACAGGGCTTTCTATCCTCCTTTTTCACATTCATATAGCCTGTGGTAACCTCGTTAAGAGTACCGTCCCCTCCGGCACAAACCACCATATCGTAGTCCTTCATATATAGTTCAATGAATTTTGTTCCGTCACCACGACCGGCAGTTGGCAGGGTTGTCACAACCCCGTCTTTTGAGATAGTTTCTATTATATAGGAAAGCTTTGACTTTATTGCTCCTTTTCCCGACACAGGGTTATAAATAAACATAATTTTCTTCATCGCTATCACCTTATCTTAATAAGATAAATCTTTGTTTTCTAAGTATATCACAAAATCCTTCCATTCACAACGAGTAGCAGGGAGGACTTTTCCCATTTCACTTAGAAAAATATGGAAATAAAATGGAAAAAACTCAATCTACATCGGGCTTTTGTTCATTTTTTATTAATCGTTATTTTACACTATCATAAATATACTTATACAAAATGCACAAAATTTATTAACATTTTTCTATGCTGTAATAGAAAACTAAGTATTTATTTCTCTTGCACTTGTAAACAATTACGGTTACAATGTAATTGACGAAATTTGGAATTGAGGTGATGATTTTATAGGAAACTTTTTAGAAAGTTAAAGAGGATTTGTATGTTCAGGAAAACTTTTAGGATTTTATGAAAGCACGAAAAGTAAAAAGAAAAAATGAAAAAAGAAAAAACAAGATCATGGAATATAACAGGAGGTTATAATGAAAAAAGCATTTTTAAGCACAGTTCTTACTTTATGTATAATTCTGTCCAGTATTACAGCCGGTGGTTTTAGTGTTTTTGCTGTTACTAGGGATACAGAATCAAGCGGTGCATCGGTTACCGCCGAAACCACCTCAGCCAATGCCTACGGACTGGTTGACAATGTTCAGCAGGGACAGATTCTCCAGTGTTGGAACTGGAGCTATAACGGCATTAAGTCTAATATGCAGAAAATTGCAGAACAGGGCTTTAGCGCTATTCAGACTTCACCTATTCAGACAATCAAGGAAAGCACACAGGGCAAATCGTTTTCTACCAACTGGTGGGTTTACTATCAGCCCTCGGACTTTAATATTGATACATCTTCACAGAACGCCTTGGGAACAAAAGCAGAATTCAAGGCAATGTGTGACGAGGCACATAAATACGGCGTAAAGGTTATTGTTGACGCTGTTCTGAACCATATGGCAAACAACGGCGACAACACACTTTCATCCACAATTCCCTCTGACATCAGAAATGATTCAAGCTGCTGGCACAGCATAACAACTAACACCTCAAACTGGGACAGCCGTTGGGATATTACACACAACTGTATGGGCGGTCTTCCCGACCTTAATACAGGAAACTCAAAAATTCAGAATTACGAAAAGGCATTTATGAAGGAATGTATTGACGCAGGTGCTGACGGATTCCGTTTTGACGGAGCAAAGCACATTGAACTTCCTAACGACTACGAAAATGCTTCAAGTAACTTCTGGACTGTAATTCTTAACTACACAACCTCATATGCACAAAGCTCAAGAGGCTTTACACCGTATTATTACGGCGAAATTCTTGACAAGCCCGCAGGCGGACAGAGCATTGTAAACGGCTATACAAACTTAATGAGCGTTACAGCCAACATGGTAAGTGATGACATCCGCAATAAGGTTAATTCGGGTAACGCAAGCGGAGCAAAAAGAACGGATTTCTGCTATAATGACGGCTCACAGCCTGTGGCTTCAAAAGCTGTTTTGTGGAATGAATCACACGATACATATGCAAATGGTGCTTCAAGAGGAATGAGCGATAATGTAATGAATAAAACATGGGCGCTTGTCGGTTCAAGAGCCGAGGCTTGCGGTATGTATCTTGCGCGTCCGTCAAACTATTCACAGAAAATCGGTACTGCAAGCGTTACAGCCTGGGCAAACAAAGAAGTTCAGGCAGTCAACCAGTTCAAAAACTATTTTGTAGGTCAGTCGGAATACATGTCTGCAAGCGGTTCAATCGCTTACAATGAGCGTGGAACAGAGGGAGTGGTTCTTGTTAACTGTTCAGGCGGTTCAACATCTGTTTCAGTCAAAGCTAACAAAATGAAGGACGGAACATACGAGGACCAAGTAAGTGGTAACACATTTACAGTTTCCGGCGGTCAAATCAAAGGACAAATCGGCTCAACAGGTATTGCGGTTGTATATAACGCAGTGGCTACACCGGTAGCATCTGTAAGTCCTGACAGCAAAAACTATAAGACAGATACTTTGGAACTGAAATTAAGTTATGAAAACGCTACAAGTGGTCAGTACTCTATTGACGGCGGTGCATACAATAGCTTTACAAGTGGTCAGACTATTACTATCGGTGCAGGTCTTCCTTACGGAACAAAGACGACTGTAAGCGTTAAGGCAAGTGACGGAAGCACTACATCAGAACCGGTGAGCTATACATACACAAAGGTTGACCCATCTGCAGTAAGGGTAATTGACTTCTCAAATAAACAGACAGTATATCTTTGGAATACAGCCTCTTGGGGAACACAAAACTGTTACAGCTGGCCAACAGGCGGTGACGGAGCTACACAGTGGCCCGGCTCATCTATGACAAAGGTTGATACCTTCGGCGGTTATGACCTTTACAAGTTTACAGTACCGTCAGGGGAAACAAATATTATTTTCAATGACGGCAGTACCAAAACTGGCGATATGACCATTCAAAGCGGTACAGTTGTGTATAACAACGGTACAGGACAGTGGGTTAATGCCACAACTATTGACGAGGATGTTGTTGTATCCACCGACCCGGCAACATCAACAACAAAACCTACAACTACAACCACATCTACAACAACAGCAACAACTGTTACTCAGACCACAACAATTAGCGGAGAAACATACTACTACGGTGATGTGAACCTGGACAATAGAATTGATATTCGTGATATATCTGTTATTCAAAAGTATTTAAATTTGTTAACTACACTTAACGATATTCAGAAGAAGGCGGCTGACGTAAATGGCGACGGAATACTGAATATAAGGGACGCAACACTTGTTCAGAAGTATGCTGTTAATTCTGTAGATAGTTTTCCGGCAGGAACAACATTTACATTTGCAATAGGCACAACAACTCCACCAACCACACCAACTACACCAACTACCACAACATCAACAACACAGCCTACAACAACTGCTCCAAGCAAGAACTATCTGTACTTTAAGAACACAGATAACTGGACTCCTTATGCCTACTATTGGAGTGACGACAATATAGGTCTGACCTCTTGGCCGGGAGTTGCAATGGAAAGTGTTGGAAACAATGTTTACAGAATAGAAGTTCCGTCAGAAGCCACATATATTATCTTTAACAACAACGGTGGCTCACAAACTGGAAACCTGAACATTGAGGGCTACGGAAAGATTTATCAGAACGGCGGTTGGAGCAACTACAACGGTTGATTGAAGTATTAGTGGGAAACATACTATTTTAGGATTTTTATTTAGCGCAAAACTTACCCCTATGGTTAATTCCATAGGGGTGATTTTTTGCAATTTTTTGATACAAGCAGTTACATATCAATCTCCACATTGTACTTCCGGAACCAGTGGTCCATCTCAATGATGTAAGCCATAATCTGTGGTGCTCTCATAAGCTGACCGTACCAAGGCGTTTCTATCTCGTCAGGGTGCTCCATAATGTCCATTATGCCCTCTCGGTTTAGTAGCTGACCGAACACGCTGTCCTTTTTGTTGAGGATGTCAAGCACCATGTTGCTGACAATTTTCATATACACAGGATTGTGGGTTTTTGGGTAGGGGCTTTTCTTTCTCCAGCAAATACTTTCGGGGAGAATATCCTCAAAGGCTTTCCTCACAATGCCCTTTTCACGACCGTCATATGCCTTCATCTCCCAAGGCATATTGTAGGCGTATTCCACAATGCGGTAGTCGCAGAAAGGAACTCTAACCTCAAGACCACTGTACATACTCATTCTGTCCTTGCGGTCAAGTAAGCACTGCATAAAGTAGTAAAAGTTCAGCACAAACATTTCCCTCATTCTGGCGCTTACCTTTGAGTCACTCCTTAGCTTGTCGGTGCGTTTGCAGGTCTGGTAGTACCTTTCGTGAACATAGTCCTCTCCACCCGGGAGAATACCATCCTTAAGAATTTTTCTTCTGATAGTCTGGTCCTTTGACCAAGGGAAGCATTGCTCAAACAATATGTTTTTGTTGTGGTACCAAGGGTATCCACCAAAAAGCTCATCGGCACATTCCCCTGAAAGTGCAACGGTGTAGTCCTGCTTGATTTTTTTGCAGAACAGCAAAAGTGAGGAGTCTATGTCTGCCATACCGGGCAAATCCCTTGCAACTGTTGCGTCGTACAAAGCGTCAGCAAGATTTTGGTGGTTCAGTATCACCTCATGATGTATGCTGTGGGTGTTCTTAACCATAATTTTGATAAAGTCGTCATCCCTGTTGGGCTGAAAAAGGCTCTTCTGAAAATACTTGCTGTTGTTTTCATATTCAACGGAGTAGGTGTGGATTCTGCCCCTGTTTTTCTCCCTGTAATGGTTGGAAGCAACCTTGGAAATAACAGAGCTGTCAAGCCCTCCCGAAAGGAAAAAGCACACAGGCATATCGGACACAAGCTGTCTTTTTATTGAGTCGGTAATGAGAAACCTTGTTTTTTCCACGGTCTGCTCAAGGTTGTCGGTGTGTTCACGAGCCTCAAGACGAAAGTAATATTCCCTGTGAAGTCGTCCGTTTTTGTAGGTTGCCATTTCACCGGGGCGCAGTTCCTCGATGTCCTTAAAGACACCACACCCCGGAGTTCTTGCCGGCCCCATAAAGAATATTTCGTAAAGTCCCTGTTCATCCACAGTAGGCTTTACAAGTCCTGTTGCCAGAATTGACTTTATCTCCGAGGAGAAAATCAACCCTGTCTTGTACTGATGGAAAAACAGGGGCTTTACGCCCACTCTGTCCCTGCAAAGGAAAATCTGCTTTGTGTTCATCTCATACACAGCAAAGGCAAAAATTCCGTTCAGTTTTTCGGCACATCTTTTGCCCCAATGTATGTAGGCTTTCAGCACAACCTCGGTGTCACTTCGCCCACGAAATTTAAACCCCTTGGCGCTTAGCATAGACCTTACTTCGTCTGTGTTGTAAAGCTCTCCGTTATATACTATTGTGTATTTTCTGTCCCTAAACTGCATTGTCATTGGCTGTGTTCCGTTTTCTCGGTCTATTACCACCAGCCTTCTGTGGAGCAGAGCAACGTCCCTTGTTATGTACATACCGTTTTCGTCAGGACCTCTCCTTTCCAAGGTAGAGGAAATTCTGTTTAGCACCTCCCTTTTCTTTGTAAAATCAATGCTTCTGTCAAACCATCCTGCTATTCCGCACATAAATTAACCTCCTGTTTATTTTTGTTTTTGATTGACATTAAAAATATTATTGAAAGTATGATAAGGGCACCCGCTCCCCAAAGTGTGGTGTAAACTTTAGGTTGGGGAGGGCTTTCCATATTCCCAAAGGTTTCCTGTGCAACGGGAAAAATCCTTAGGAGTATATGTAGGGTTATTCCGGAGAACACCCCCTGAAGTACCCTCATCATAACGAAGTATGCTTTATTAATCTTTATATCCTTGATGATTGCAAAAATCTGAAAATGAACGCAAATGCCCCCAAAGCCTATTAACGCCCCAACAAATTCAAATCTCATATCCTTGGCGTAGTTGATAGTTCCGCCGGTGATTTCAAGGAGGGACGCAAAATATCCGTTCCAAAAGGGGACAAGGCTTAGTAGGTTGTTTATCACAATAAACAGCACCACAAATCCGCACATGGAAAGTGTTGCCTTAACTGCACTTTCGGTAGAGGTTACAAGTGCCTCGCCAATGTTTTTTCGTGGTAACGGGCTGTGATTATCCTTTCTTTCATAGGTGTTTTTTCGCTGAATAAAGAAAGTAAAAAGCACCCCTGCCATATTTGAAAAGAACAGCATAATCCCCAGAGCTTTGCTGCAAAAAATCCCTTGCCCCACAAATGTAATCATAAAGCCGGGGCCTGCTCCCACACAGCAGTAGCTTAGCTTTTTTGCCTCTTCATATGAAATTCTCTTTTCCCTATATAGGGTGCTTACTGTTTTTGCCCCAACGGGGAATCCCCCAATAAGGCAAAGTATCAGCGCCAAAATTCCCTCCTTGCTTATCCTCAGTATTCGGCACAAAAAACCAAGCCTTTTTGTAAAAGCGGAAAGTCCGTCACTTTCCACAATAAAGGTGCTTAAAAACAAAAAAGGAAAAAGGGAGGGCACAAGCACATTGCCACAGGCGTTTAGTCCGTCTGTTACACTTTGCTTGTAGGCACAGGTGTCATACAGTAGCAGGGCGATAAAAACAGCAGATAATAAAGCAGTACAAAAATCAGTAAAAATATTTAAAGTCTTCACCTTTAATATATATGCACTTTGTCATAAATATAACTTTACTTTCGTAAAAATAAGTGAAAGAAGGTGCAAGATGAGAAAGCCAAAAGATTTTGAAAAATTCATACCCGCAACACTCTCATCAGGACTCCCTGTTGTGGAGATTAAGGGAAACAGAGAAATGACCATTGAGGGTAGCACAGGTGTGCTGAAATATGAGAAAGAGAATATTAAGATAAACACAAAAATGATGGTGATTTCCGTAAACGGCAGAAATTTAAAGCTAAAGTATCTGTCCTCATCTTCACTTATAATCGAGGGGACTTTCCTTTCACTTGAATACATAATGTAGGTGTTGTTTTGGTAATTAAGATAATCAGGTTTCTCCGTGGTTATGTTTCGGTTTTTGCAACGGGAAAATTT
>JBJEPA010000145.1:0-6997 GCA_051880995.1 Ruminococcus sp. | reverse complement strand
TGATGCAGACTGTATTCTTGCTGACTATGATAATAATGAATACAGTGAAGTGAATTTCACCGACAAAGAAATATCACAGGAAGAATTTGAGAAATTTAAAAGTCTTGATAAAAAGTATGATTTTATCAGCTTGAAAAGGAGTAAAAAGGAAAAGAAATTTAAATTCTTTGCCCTTGATGAAACAACCACCTATTTTACGGTTAAATACGGAGAAGATGCTTTTTCACTCTACCCAAACGGCGACTGCTACAGTGAGGTTTCCGAAAACTTTTTTGCTCTTGCCGAAAAGTACAACAAAACAAAAAATTAAAATTAAAATAACAAAGGAGAAATTATTATGGGACTATTTGATAAGAAATTCTGCGACATCTGCGGAGATAAGGTTAATATGCTTACACAACAAAAGCTGTCTGACGGCTATCTTTGCTCCGACTGTAAGCACAAGTTAGGCTCGTTTACAAGCGGTTGGAAACAGAGAACTGTTGAAGATGTGAAAAGACATCTTGAAGAAAGAGAAAAGAACAAGCAGAAGTATCAGCTGTTTAACTGCTCTGCCACAGCAGGTGACAGGGACAGCTCAATTCAGGTTGATTTCAACAACCGCTGGTTTATCTTTGCCATAAACAACAGGGATTACAAAGGTGGAAATCCACAGATTTTTGAATTTTCACAGTTACAGGATTTCTGGATGGAGCAGGAGTACAGAACACTCTCCGACTCCGACCACGACGGTATTCCCGACAGCAGAGATAATTATGACAACAGACAGATGAATAATCAAAACGGCTTTAACGGTTTTATGAACGGAATGAATCAGGCGTTTGGCAATATGCAGACAGGTATGGTGAATGTTCCACTTTCTGCACAGCCATTTATACGCAATTCAGACTCCGGCTATACAAGCTCCGACAGCATTAAGGAAGTAAGCGGAATCAAGGTTTGCTTTAGGGTGACAGACCCCTATATCACAAACACCATTTCCTTTAATGTTGGATATGTAAGCTCAAACAATCAGATGGAGCTTATGCAGGCTTACGAAACAGGCGTTCAGGTAATGCAACTTTGTCAGCAAATCAAGCAGGGCGGAGTGCAGAATATGAATCAGGGCTACGGTCAGCCGGTGCAACAGGGATATGTTCAACAGCAACAGCCAATGCAACAGGGCTACGGTCAACCGATTCAGCAAAATGGATATGCACAGCCAATGCAACAAAACGGCTATGCTCCAATGCAACAGAACGGCTACGGTCAACAGCCAATGAATCAGGGTTACGGTCAGCAGGTGCAACAGAATGGCTATGTGCAACAGCCGATGAATCAGGGTTATGCTCAACAGCAACAACAAGTGCAACAGCCTGTTCAGAATGATGTATGGTTCTGCCAAAACTGCGGAACACAGAACACATCAAAATTCTGTAGCGGTTGCGGTTCACCAAGACAGTAAGAATAAGGGAGAATTACTATGGGACTATTTGATATGTTTACAAGCAAAGCGGCAAATGAAATTGGCAAGGCAGTAAAAAAGGGTGTCACAAGTGCCGTAAATAATAAGAAAGAAAAGATTGTTTTTAACAGTCTGCCCGAAAGCTATGAGGAATTTATAAATTTGCCACAGGCATCATTGTCAACTCCTTTCCAGACAGCGGCTATGGCAGTCCTTGCATTTTGCTTTTATCCAAAGGACAAAGAGCTTTGCTATAAAATGATTGACTTTTTGCGTGGCCCAAGACCAATGAACGGCTCGGATAAGCAATTTATTACCGACCGTTTTCGTGACAAGGACTATGTGCCAAGGTCATACTTTGCAGGAGCAACACCAAGCAACGATTATCAGCCTACTGCACCCTATACGGTAGAGGTGAGAGAAAATCAGTACACATATTCCGTAGATGGAATTGCAAAGCTGTTTATTCCCTCCGGCGGAGCAGACGACCCACGACCCATACAGCTACGCAAGGCAAAGGACGGCAAGTGGTATTTGTGGGAATATTCAAGCATTTTGCTGGGTATCCGTCAGCCGGAAAGCAGTGACCCTTGGGCATAAACCGCAATATAGTAAACTGAATAATAATTACACACCACATTATGTGTCCTCACTCTGTCATTCTGAGGGAGCGAAACTCCTCTCCTCTGTCATTCCGAGCGTAGCGAGGAATCTGAAAGGATAGCAGTAGTGCCTAAACCGATACTATCAGGTTATAAGAAAGTATGATTTCTCTGACATAGTGGGTGGTAGAGGAGAGGGATTCCTCGACAAGCTCGGAATGACAGTGTGGTGACTGGTAACGACAGTGTGGTGGATTTACTTAAGTTGATGACATTATCATAAATAGGAGGTAAAAAATGAATATTATTGGAAAATGGAAAGTTAAAAAAATCGGAGTTTTTCAGCCGGATTTCAGCATTAAAATGCTCACACCAGCTGAGCTTGAAACCCTTGAGGACGGCGATGAATACCTTAAAATGGCAAAGGTGATAATTGAGTTTCTCCCTGACGGCACAATGAACACATTGCTCCCTGTGCCAAAGGAGCTTGAAAGTCAGTTGATTGCCGAGGGCAAGAAAGTAGTTGACGGCTTTGGCATTATGGACACCACAACATGGAAAGAGGAAAACGGAGAGTACTTTTACGACACAAAAATTGAAGGCGAAGTTTTCGGCGAAAAGGTATCCTCTTTTGCAAAATTAGAAACAGAGGACGACTGTATTTTATACAGTCAAATGCTATTATGTAAACAATAACTAATTTTCAGGGGGAATTTTATGAAAACTAAAATATCAAAAAAGGTTTTAAGCCTGTGCTTATCATTACTCATATGCATTTCGGCTTTACCTGTGACGATGCTTTCGGCGAGTGCATCGTCATACAATATTAACATCAGAAACATAGTGTGTCCTCGTCCCGACGCTGTACCCCAAGGGAATGTTATCGCTGAGGGTGATTTCAGCTACGAGTTACAGGGCTGGATTTGGGATGGCGACGATGAGGTGGCAATGGGATCCGAAAACTTCAAGTCCTTTTATTCTGAAGTTTTCAATTCTTCCGGTGGAGAACGATATGAGCTTGCTAAGTTTGTTGATACAAAAAAATACAGTTTATCGTTGATGTTTCTTATTAAAGACACATATCTTTCGGAGGGTACCGAATTTACAGTAACCCTCAATGATGAAAAAGGTAATTTGATGGATGTAAGCGCAGAAGGTAATTATATTCCGGTATCAATGCTTAAATCTATGGTACCGGAGGGAGTGTCTTTGCCGGATAACTGGACTGACAGCGATACTATTCTGATGTGTTATTCCGGTTCTATGATTTGTTCCCCTGAAGACCATAATCATATATCGGATCGTTATTGTTATGACGATAACCGCCATTGGCGTGAATGTAATATATGTGGTAAAAAATATGTTAACTCTGATGACGAGCACTACAAATATTGTTCAGGAACTGAAAGTTGGATATGTATTAATAAGGCAACTGCAAGTAAAGAGGGAGAATATGTAAAACAATGTTATACTTGCGCATATGTTATGGAGAGAATAACAGTACCGAAAACAGGGGAACAGACTGTCGTAAAATCCTACGACGAATTGAGGAACGCTCTTGCCAAGGGCGGTAAGCAGTGGATTACCCTTGATTTTCCTTCAAAAATCTGTAATCAGGAGGATTTTAAAACCCAAAATACCCTGTGTGTGAATGACCCTGAGGCTGACATTACCATAGATTTAAACAACTGTATTCTCAACAGAACCACAATGTACGACAAACACCTTTTTGAAATTAAGCAGGGAAGTCTTAGGCTTTGGCAACAGTCCGGTAACGGTATAGACAGCATCACTACCGGTTCTTTTCATAATAATCTGAGGTTTTCTAATGACGTTGGCGAGTCGGTATTCTATGTTGGGGAATCAGGAAGTCTGCGATTGACTAATGTTCACGCTTTAGCAATGGGTGATTATGCTTATAATTTCCCCATTGTAGAATCATACGGCAATCTTCGTATCGACAGCGGTATATATAAATCCTATGTGGATACTCCTACTGTTGAAGTTCACTCCGGTAATGTTGTCATAAACGGCGGAAAATTTGAATCACCTCAGTCTGACGGTACAGCCTTGAGTATTTCCGGTAAAGACGGCAATAAAACTACTGCAACAATCAATTACGGTAATTTCGGCGCCTACAACACAGCAGTTTCTACCTATGAAAATACTGATGTTACCATAAACGGCGGTAAATTTATGTATGAGTACGCAGATAAGAATATTCGTCAGAAGATAGGCTTATATACAAAATATGGGGATTTAACCATAAACGGAGGGTCTTTTTACGGAAGTGTTTATGGGTTAAAAACATATTGTGCTAATTCTCTTAATATTACAAACGGATTTTTCAAAATATACGACAAAGCTTCAGGTGATGCAATTTACATAATCGGTGATTGCAGTACCAATACCACAATTTCCGGCGGTACTTTTGTGGGAAAATACGGAATCAAGTGTTCACTACAAACTGATTTTTCTAAGATAATTCCCGATGGATGCTTTGTTACAGACTATGAAACCGGTCTTGTAATAGACCATAAAATTACTGCGTACGACTTAGGCTCTATGGAAATTGACGCTTTAGATCCTGTAATCACAACACAGCCCTCAGGTGGACATTCCTCAACTATGGGTGACTCAATAGTTTTGAAAATAGAGGCTGACAATGCAACGGAATACACCTGGCATATTATTGATGAAGAGGGAAAGGAACTTACCTGGAACTACCTTTCAAACAACGGCTATGCAAATCCTCAGGTGGAATCAGGGGGCAAAATGCTTTTCCTCAAAAATGTATCTGACTTTATGACAGGAAAGCGTGTTTACTGCGTTGCAAAGGGCTACGGCGGAACTGTTATGTCGGATATAGTTACTTTGTCTGTGGATAAGGTAATCAAATACTGCAACGATTTGTATTTTGACGATTTCGACCAAATCTGGAATCACAAAACAGTTGCAGATTTTAAAAATCCGAAAAACGACGCCGACGCTCCTTACACCATTGGTAATGTAAGGTGGGAGATGTTCAGCAAGATTCTCAGCGACGATTTTGATTTTGCAGACGGACAAAATGTAGCTGTCAGAATTGATGTTGTTCCAAAGGAAGGATATACATTTTATAGCAGTGTATATGGAAAGCTTAACGGTATAGATTCCTATGCCACTATTAAAAATGAGGACGGCAGTCGTTCTATCGTATTTAATATGACCATAACCACCCCTGACGAGTACAAATCACAGGATATTGAGCTTTCGGTTGCAGAGCCTGTTGCAGGAAAAACACCTGCAACAACAGCAGTCTGTACCTCAGGCTACGCAGTGCCGGAAACACCTACTTGGACACCTGCTGACGAAACCTTCAAAACCAATACAGAATATACAGTTAAAATCCCTGTAAAAGCCGAGTATGCCTGGGGCGATACCTCAACGGTAACAGCAAAGGTAAACGGCAAGGACGCAACATTTATTGCGGAATATAAGGGCGGAAAACAGTTTACTTATTATGTCCAGTACACCTTTGATGCAACCGGCTCCGAAATTGCAAAGGATTATGACATTACAGTAGAGGGCGGAAAAGCCTATAACGGTTCAGGGGAAGAAATTACTAAATGTAACGAAGGTACAACAGTAACCCTGAAAGCAAATGACCCTCCTGAGGGAATGGATTTTGACAGGTGGGAGGTTGTAAGCGGAGATATTACTCTTGCAGATGAAACCGACCCTAATACTACCTTTGTAATGCCTGCTAATGAAGTAAGCGTTAAGGCAATCTATGATTTAATTCCTCATACTCACATCTTTGATTCGGAAATAATAAAAGAAAAGGCTTTAAAAACTCCTGCCGACTGCGAAAATGACGCAGTTTACTACAAGAGTTGTTCTATCTGTGAAGAAATCAGCGACACAGAAACCTTTACAGAGAAAGATTCAGCACTTGGACACAGCTTTAAAAATTATGTAAGCGACAACAACGCAACCTGTACAGCAGACGGTACCAAAACCGCAAAGTGCGACAGATGTGATGTAACAGACATGGTTATAGACAAAGGTTCAGCCCTGGGTCACAGCTTTACAAACTATGTAAGTGACGGCAATGCAACCTGTACAGCAGACGGCACAAAGACTGCAAAGTGCGACAGATGTGACGAAAAAGACACAGTTACAGAACCGGCAAAAGGTCACAAATATTCCGAGGAATGGAGCAAGGATGAAACGCACCACTGGCACGAGTGTTCGGTATGCAAAGATAAAAAGGACAGTGAGGAGCATACTCCAAACATAGCAGAACCCACAGAAACACAGGCAAAGGTTTGTACTGTATGTGATTATGTAATTGCCGACAAGCTCCCAGCTAAAAACGGAACGGTTGTTGTTGACGGCAAAACTGTACTTTACATTGACGGAACAGCAGTAGAGGGTACAAATGTTGTTAATTTTGAGGGCAAAACCTATGCTGTTGTAAAAGGCTATGTTGTAACAGGCAAAATTCAAACCGTAACAATAAGAGGAAAAACATACATAGTTGACAAAAACGGTGTAGTTATAAAATCCGGCAAAAACAGGCTTGTAAAGGTAAACAGCAGTAAGTGGTATGTGGTAAACAAATACGGCATAGTAATCAAAGCAAAGAGTGGAAATACCCTTGTAAAGGTTGGAAATAAGACCTATATTGTGAACAAATACGGCTTAGTACAAAAAACAACCAAGAGCAAGCTGATTAATGTGGGTAAAAAGACCTACGCAGTTGTAAAGGACAGCGTTCTCACAGGAAAAACCCGAACAATTACTATCAGCAAAAAGACATACATAGTTGACAAAAACGGAGCTGTTATAAAATACACCAAAAACAAGCTTGTAAAGGTAAGTAAAAACAACTGGTATGTTGTAAGCAAAGCAGGAACAGTAATAAAGGCTAAAAAGGGAAATATCCTTGTAAAGGTCAGCAAAAAAT